>NZ_CALFIG010000236.1 GCF_937876455.1 uncultured Flavobacterium sp. | reverse complement strand
CTTTCTATAAATAATGTATAAATTCCATTTTTAGAATCAAAAATGACATTTGCATTTTCGTTTTCAGAAAAATTTAGTTTTATGCCATCAATTGTTAATTGAGCATTTTCAAGACCACCATCTATGTCTTGAATTGCAGCTTTGAATATAGTTCTTCCAGATTCAGATTTACAATTTAAATATGCAGTTGCAGAGCCTATATTTTTAGATGAAGTAATTCCAATTATTACGATTAAGCTAAATATTATTTTTCTCATTTCTTTATATCTTTTAGATATTGAGTCAATTTTTTTTTTTACAAATAATTGTAATTCGTGTAAATATAAATAAAGTTTTAGAAAAGCAAAATATGCATATTCTAAAAATAGCGTTTAAAAAAGTTGCTTTTTACTATTTGTTTGTAGAATTTTGACACTTTAATTTTTCATATGGAAACAATACATTATATCAGTTCAGATTTACTTACCCTAGCGCACGTAAATGAAATCGTTTTTCAAGGTAAAAAGCTAGCCCTTTCTGAGGAGGCTATTACTAATATTGAAAAATGCAGATTGTATTTAAATGCTAAAATGCAGGCGCATGAGGCGCCTATTTATGGTATCAATACAGGTTTTGGTTCGTTGTGTAATGTGAAAATTTCCAATGAAAACTTATCGCAATTACAAGAAAACTTAATGAAGTCGCATGCTTGTGGAACGGGTGATGAAGTGCCACATGAGGTGGTAAAAATTATGTTGTTTTTAAAAATACAATCGCTTAGTTATGGACATTCTGGGGTACAATTGCAAACCGTAGAGCGCTTAATTGATTTTTACAATCACGATATTTTGCCTGTCGTATACACACAAGGTTCATTAGGTGCTTCGGGCGATTTGTCTCCCTTGGCTCATTTGTGTTTACCTTTAATAGGGGAAGGAGAGGTGTATTACGACGGATTTAGACAACCTGCACACAAAGTTCTAGGGAAATTAAAATTAGCTCCTATTGTATTGCAATCCAAAGAAGGTTTGGCGTTGTTAAACGGTACACAATTTATGAGTGCGTATGGGGTGTATAATTTACTGCAAGCCGAAAAATTGGCCTACTTAGCCGATGTAATTAGTGCTGTTTCCTTAGAAGGATTTGATGGAAGAATAGAACCTTTTACCGATTTGATTCATCTTGTGCGTCCGCATAAAGGGCAAGTAAATACGGCTGCTCGAATGTTGTCTTTGCTGGAAGATAGTGAAATTATAGCGCAACCAAAAGCGCATGTGCAAGATCCATATTCGTTTAGATGTATTCCGCAAGTGCATGGTGCTTCTAAGGATACTATAGATTTTGTCAAAAAAGTGTTTACGACAGAAATTAATTCGGTAACCGATAATCCTAATATTTTTGTAGGTGAAGATTTAATTATATCGGGAGGTAATTTTCATGGCCAACCTTTGGCATTAGCTTTAGATTATTTAGGTATTGCGCTAGCTGAATTAGGAAATATTTCTGAGCGAAGAACCTATCAATTGATTTCGGGTTTACGTGGTTTACCTGCTTTTTTAGTTGGTAATCCAGGTTTAAATTCAGGATTTATGATTCCGCAATATACAGCAGCGAGTATAGTGAGCCAAAATAAACAATTGGCCACTCCTGCAAGTATAGACAGTATTGTGTCTAGTAATGGGCAAGAAGACCATGTAAGTATGGGTGCTAACGGAGCTACAAAGACGTTGAAAATTGTTGAAAATGTAGAACGAATCCTTGCTATCGAATTATTTAATGCTGCACAAGCATTAGAATTTAGAAGACCATTAAAATCCAGTGATTTTATTGAAATGTTTGTAAAAGCCTATCGTGAAGAAGTTTCTTTTGTAACGGAAGACAGAATTTTACATTATGACATTGAAAAATCGATTCATTTTTTGAAAAGTTTTCAAGTAGAAGAATTGAGCTAGTAATTAGTAAAAAGTGCTTAGTGATTAGTTTTCGTAAATCCAAAATCGTAATTCGTAATTAACTATCGTATTGCCCTTATTTTTTTGTTCGAATTAAATGGACTAATAATATTCCGCCTGCAACTAATTCCGCTAGTAAAGAAACCATTAAAATAGTTTCTCCGCCAATCCAATGCATGATTTTAAAGAATGCGCCAACTAAAATCAACACACTAGCTACGGCGATTATTGTTAAGGCAGTTTTAGTCAGTTTGTCCATTACAATTCGTTTAAGGTTTTGTGAATTTTTCTTTTGTGATGTGTTTGCTTTAAGGCAGATTCGCCAGAAATGATACTGATGTTTCCATCAATTTCGAGCATGGCAAGTTTGACTGCTTTATAGTTTTCAACACCATGTTCTCTAATTGCTTCGTCTAATTCATCTGAGGTAATACTTAATTTAGCTAATGTTTTGAACTCAATTTTTCCATTATGAATGAGTACCTGAGGCTTGCTTACCACTAGCTCTTTAATAAAAGGCGATTTGTCAATTACTTTTTTCAAAATAAAATTGGTTAAAAAAAGAACAAAGGCTGCAATGATTCCACCTTCAAGAGAGGTATCGCTGCCTACCATCGCATTTTGCACCGAATTACTTATCAATAAAATAAGGACAATGTCTGCCGAATTAAGCTGAGATAGTTCTCTTTTTCCAAAAATGCGTAGCGCTATAACCATGAAAAAATATACAGAAACACTACGAATTACAATGTCTAAATAAGGATGCATCATATGTTATTTAAAATTTTTTTCAATGGCTTTTATCATTTCGCCCGCAATGTCTTTTTGTGTAGCACCTTCAATACCTTCAAGTCCTGGTGAGGAATTTACTTCTAACAATAAAGGACCTTTACTGGAACGAATAATATCTACTCCTGCTACTTTTAAATTCATTGCTTTAGCTGCTTTGATAGCAATTCTCTTTTCTTCGGCAGTTACTTTAACTACTGATGCAGAGCCTCCCATGTGAATATTAGCTCTAAATTCGCCAGGAGCAGCCTCACGTTGCATAGCCGCTACCACTTTTCCGTCTACTACAAATAAGCGTAAATCTTTACCATTCGCTTCCTTAATGAATTCTTGTACTAGGATATTTGCATTTAAACTTTTAAAAGCATTAATAACAGATTCAGCAGCTTTTTTTGTTTCCGCTAAAACCACACCTTTCCCTTGTGTTCCTTCAAGAAGCTTTACGATTAATGGAGAACCACCTACCATTTTTATTAAATCGTCTGTGTCAAGAGGTGAATTAGCAAATCCTGTAGTTGGAATGTCTACTCCGTTGTTTAATAAAAGTTGTAAGGAAAATAATTTATCTCTTGATTGTGTAATTGCAGATGCATTGTTTAAAACAAAAACTTTTAAGGCTTCAAATTGTCTTGTAAGTGCACAACCATAATAGGTCATACTTGGTCTTATTCTTGGAATGATAGCATCAAAATCATTAAGAACTAATCCACCTCTGTAATGAATTTCAGGATTAGATGCACTTAATTTCATGTAACAATACTTGATATTGAGAAAATGCATTTCATGTCCACGCATTTCTCCCGCTTCTATGATTCTTCTGTTGCTATATAATTCGGGATTACTAGCCAAAACGCCAATTTTTAACCCTTTCTTTTCTTTATCTTTATAATAATATTCTTTTAATTTATCAGAGGAAGGCTGTCCTAATTCAAATTTTCTTTCGGGGTCAACAATTAGTTTGCCTACCATAGCTTCTCTTCCTAACAGCATACGATATCCCATAGAGTCTCTATTTGTAAGCGTGACTTCTACACTCCATTTGTGCGGGCCTAATTCAACTTCTGTGCGAATTACATAGCGTTTCTCTCTCGTGCCACTCGAACTTTTTACAATGCGTTGGTCGATGAGTTGCGCTTCGCAATGGATAATAAATTTGGAGTTATTTTGAATTGGATTAATATCAAATCGTAACCAATTTTCGTTATTTTTTTGAAATGTTTTGATATTAATAGCATGTAATGCCGAAGTTTTTGCCCCGGAGTCTACACGTGCTTTAATAGCAGGAATGCCTAGTTGTGGGAATGCACACCATTCTTCACTACCAATTATAATTTTTTCTTGCATGGTTATTAATTTGAAATCGAAAGTAGTATTTATTTTGCTATTTTGAATAATTTATTTTTTAAAAATTAAAAAAGGCTGAATTATTAATTCAGCCTTTTTCAAAGTAAAAGAATATGAATTTAATTTTTTACTAATTCTCCAATTTTTTCCCAATTGTGGTCTGCTTCCATAACTACTGCTACATAGATTCCATCTTTTGTTTTTGTCATAGAAACATTATTCTCTAAGCCTATAAATAATTCGTTTTCAGAAACACGATACATTGCTCCTGTACTTGCATCCACAACAATTCCAATTAAACCTCCAAATATGATATTTCCAAAAAACCACCCATTTAATTTTCTTTTTAATGTTGTGTTATAAGGTTTATATCCTTCTAATTCAATTGTAATACGGTGTGTTTTTTCAGATCGTTTGAGATGAGTAATTAAAGGTGTAACTCCTATGTTGTTACCATTAATTAAAACTTTGGCATTTGCCGGAGTTGTTGTAATACTTACGCGTTCTTTTGAACCTGAAACAATTGTAGCACAACTAGAAATAACAAGTACAAGTGCTAAAGTTAAAAATAAAGTTGATTTTTTCATAATGAATAGTTTATAGAATTAATTATACGTGTAATGCTCTATTTGCGGTAGCTGCTAACGCTGCTTCTTTTGTCGCTTCTGCAAAGGTAGGGTGAGCATGAGACATTCTTGCAATATCTTCAGCACTTGCTCTAAATTCCATAGCGGTTACCGCTTCTGCAATTAAATCGGCACAACGCGCGCCAATCATGTGAACACCTAAAACTTCATCTGTTTTAGCATCAGCTAAGATTTTTACAAAACCATCAATATCTCCGCCTGCTCTAGCTCGACCTAACGCTCTAAAAGGGAAACTTCCCGCTTTATAAGCTATGCCTACTTCTTTTAATTGCTCTTCTGTTTTTCCAACAGCGGCTACTTCTGGCCAAGTGTATACAACGCCAGGAATTAAATTGTAATCGATATGTGGTTTTTGACCTGCTAAAATTTCGGCAACTAGTACACCTTCTTCCTCTGCCTTATGCGCTAACATAGCACCACGTACCACATCTCCAATAGCATAGATATTTGAAGCGCTTGTTTGTAAATGCTCATTTACTTCAATTTGCCCTCTTTCGGTTAGTTTTACGCCTGCTTTTTCAGCTTGTAACCCGTCTGTGTAAGGGCGACGTCCTACAGAAACTAATGAATAATCACCTTCAAGAGTAATGATTTCACCTTTTGCATTTTCAGCCTTTACTACTACAACGTTTCCATTTCGCTCAACAGATTGTACTTTATGAGAGGTGTAGAACTTCATGCCTTGTTTCTTCAATACTTTAGTTAATTCTTTAGATAAAGCGCCATCCATACCAGGAATGATTCTATCCATAAATTCTACTACAGAAACTTGTGCCCCTAATCGTAGATATACTTGACCTAATTCAATACCAATTACACCTCCGCCAATAATCACCAAATGCTTAGGAACTTCTTTTAGTTTTAAAGCTTCAGTTGAAGTAATGATTCGTTCTTTATCTAGTTTGATAAAAGGTAAAGAAGAAGGTTTTGATCCTGTAGCAATTATAGTATTTTTAGATTCTATTAATTCCGAAGAGCCGTCTTTTTTAGTTATTTTGATAGTTGTCGCACTTTCAAAAGAACCCACGCCTTCAAAAACGGTAATGTTATTTTTATCCATTAAAAACTTAACACCGCCACTAGTTTGATCCACAACAGCTTGTTTGCGTTCTATCATTTTGGTTAAATTTACTTTTACATCACCTGGTACTTCAATCCCATGGTCAGCAAAGTGTTGCAACTCTTCAAAATGATGCGAAGAGGCAAGTAATGCTTTCGAAGGTATACATCCTACATTTAAGCATGTACCTCCTAAAGTGGAATATTTTTCAATAATGGCTGTTTTAAATCCTAATTGAGCACATCTAATAGCAGAAACATATCCGCCAGGCCCAGAACCTATAATGGTCACATCAAATTGACTCATAACTATTAATATTCTAAAAATTGTTGTTATTAAATTGATACAAAAGTAAGTCTTTTTCGCTAAATATTTTTAAGATTATTGATAAAATGATATAGCTAAAAAATTAAAGTTTGTAGGCTGTTGTATTTTTTACTTCACCTATCATGAAGGTACTGTGTGTGCTCACAATATGCTCAATAGAGGTTAGTTTAGTCACCATAAATTCACGATAGGCTTCCATGTCTTTTACGCAAATTTTTAATATATAATCGTAGTCACCACTTACATGAAAACATTCTAAAACTTCGGTTAATTTTACAATTTCATTTTCAAACTGAGCTATTAATTCTTTATTGTGTTTAATTAGTTTGACATGACAAAGGACTACAAAATTTTTATTAATTTTTGCTCTATTTAGCAAGGCAACATAACTAGAAATAACACCTTCTCGCTCTAGTTTTTTTATACGCTCATAAACAGCGGTAACAGACAAGTTTAATTTTTGCGATAATTCTTTGGTTGTTTTTTTGGCATCTGCTTGAAGCAGTTCCAATAATTTTTTATCAATAGCATCAAAATTCATAAGTGAAAAATTGGGTTTAAAAATGTAAATTTAACTAAAAAAAACATACTATTTTAGTATAAAGTGTTAAAAATAATGTTTTATTGAATTAGTATAGAATAAAAATCTAAATTTAGTTTAAAATATTGAAAATAAGTTTATAAATATAGATATTTGAATAAAAATATAATTAATTATGAGTACATTTAATCCAGCAGATAAAATACAAGATTTGCAATATTTTGGTGAATTTGGAGGTGTGAATCCTTCTATTTCTGATAGTTCGACTTATACATTTCTGTCTGCCAAAACTATGTTTGATACATTTGAAGGCAACGCAGAAGGATGCTATTTGTATTCCAACGGGTAGATGTGATCAACGTGCGCGTCGTGCCCTGCGGCGCGGTAGATCGAAGCCAGCGCGTACAAGTCATCGATCAGGGGCTGATCGCGCCAAGACACTCGCGCGGCGCCGGCCCTGCGCTGGTAGCGCTGAGACTTGGCGCGGCAGACGGCGCGCCCCTTCTCGGATGTGACGTAGCGGCGCTTCTGTTCGGCCGTTGGCTGCGTGTTGATCGCGCGGGCGCGATCCGGGTTTGCCGCCTTCCATGCGCGGACGCGACGGCTGTTGCCGCACTTGCGGCATTCGGTCGTGCTGCCTCGCAAGCGCCGCTTGCTGAACTCGCCGCAGCATGTCGCGCAGCGGAACAGATGGGTCATGCGTTTCCATCCGTTAACGTAAATCCGGTGATCGTGAAGGCCTGCGCCGACGCGAATGAGGTGTTGTCCACCGTCATGTCGCCGCCGCCGCCCGTGGCCGTCACCGTGCCCTGGATGTGCGCCGTCGTGCCGTCGCTCGCGTAGACCCGGAAGTGAGCCGCGGTGCCGCTGGCATCGGCGCTCGTGTCTTCCCAGGTGCCCGACTTGGCCTTCGACCCGCTGGACGCCGCGGCCATCCAGTCGCTTGGCAGCGTCAGCGTCGCCAGCACGGTGCCGCTGTCGGCCGTCGCCACGTTCGCAGGCGCGGCGCCGGTGCGGATCTTGAGGACCGCGCTCGTGCTGATCGTCGTCTCGATGGCATCGAGCCGCGCGTTTCGCACCGCGGTGGAAAACTGGATGGTCATGGTCTTCCCTCAGGTGGGGATGTACCGCGACTCAGGCGAACGTCCACCCGCCGGCCGCGTAGTTCGCGACCTCGGCGGGGTGGACGTCGGCCTTGTGAGGCGGCGGGTATTGCTGGGGATCGCGGACCATGGCGACGGTGCCCGGCGCGACGGCCGCCGGTGTGGCGGCCTCGGTCTGCTCGCTGCCTTGCGGCAGCGCTTCGCCTTGCGGCGCGACGGCCGCCGGTGTGGCGGCCTCGGTCTGCTCGCTGCCTTGCGGCAGC
>NZ_CALFIG010000235.1 GCF_937876455.1 uncultured Flavobacterium sp. | reverse complement strand
AATCTGCCATCCATCTATAACGATTAGCCACGGATTAGGGGCGCAATCACGGGTAAAAGTTAAATCAAAAAGAAAGTTGATTTTAGGTTTAGGGTAAGGAGGAATCGAAATGGGTAAGAGACAAGATTAAGGAAAAGAAAGAATCGGGCACGCTCACGGGCACGGGCACGGGTCAAGCTGAAGACAAAGTAAATATCGACCACAGGCACGAGAGCGGGCGCGGGAAAGAGGGAACCCCAGAGGGTTCCCTAGAAATTAAAAAGAAGAGTGAGAAAAATAATGCTCAAGACCTTCTTGAGTTGGCTTCATTGATCTTTTGCCATGATGCCAGTTAGCTGGGCAAACTTCACCATAAGCTTCAAAATAAATCAAAGCGTCCAAAATTCTCAAAACTTCATCTACTGAACGCCCGATAGGAAGATCATTAATCACCTGATGACGCACAATCCCATCTTTGTCCATAATAAACAAACCTCTATAGGCAATCCCTTCATGCGGAATCAACACATCATAATCGCGCGCTATACTCTGATTTCTATCCGACACCAATGGATATTCTATACCTTGTATTCCACCTTTCGACTTTGGAGTGCTTAACCAAGCGAAGTGAGAGTAGCAACTATCCACCGAACATCCGATGACCTGCGCATTACGTGCTTCAAATTCTTTATGCTTTTCTTGAAAAGCATGCAATTCTGTCGGGCAAACAAATGTAAAATCTAAAGGATAAAAAAAGAAAACTACATACTTTCCCCTATATTGGGATAAAGAAAAATCCTCAACTATACGCTGCTTAATGACAGCTTTAGCGTTAAATTCAGGTGCTTGTTTTCCGATTAGCGTACCCATAAGTTCCTCCTAATTATTAATCACCAAATATATCTTCTGCATTCTCTAACCACTTTTCAGCTCCAATCGTCGTTTCCGGTCCGTGACCCGGGAATACCCGAGTGGTCGGAGGTAGTTTAGCTAGTTTTGCTAAAGAACTCCACATCAGATTAGGTCGCGATGTTGGGAATGAAAGATTGCCAATCGTGCCTCGAAAAAGTGTGTCTCCGGAAATCAAAATATCTTCCGATCGGCAAAAAAAGCAAACCCCACCCGGCGTATGTCCTGGTGTAAAAATCACTTCGAATTTCAAATCCCAGCGATTCCATTTTACCCATCAATTTGCCCTGCAAATTTCTTACCTCACCTAATTGTTGTAAAATAAATGAGTTATTCCATTTGAAATTCGGCCATTCCTGATGTTGATATATATAAACATTCATTTGCCGCAATTTATGCGGTAAATGTACAAGTTATTTACCGCATTATCAAATAATCGCCTCAAAATATGCGTTAATTACTATAATTAATCACCGCAAAAATTCCCTTTTACTTACAGGAACTGATAATAGTATTTTAATTTGGTCAGATTATGTATGAACGGTTAGTTCTTCACGAATGGCTATGCTACGCATTCTTTTTTCAATCCAGTCGTCAGGATAACCTTTAAGTTTGTAAAGTTCTCTGGTACGTTGCGTCGCTAATTCAGGGTTTTCAATCTCATCTAACCTGTCGGAGCCAACCTGCGCTAACCACAATTTGAATGGCTCGGCTTTAGGTGATGGAATAGATTGAATGATTCGCAAAAGTCCTTTTGTGTTTGCTGCTTGTACTTTACGTTTTTTACCGTCTGCAGCTTCCATTTCAACCAGGGTACAGATTGTACCCCAGTTGCTTTTAAGTTGTTCATCACGGCTGAGCATCTTTTTTATATACTGCTTTACATCCGAACTATCTGTTAGTATTTCAACAACATCCTGTACAGAGAAGTACCATTTCTGCTCTTTCTCATTCCAGACTGTTCTTATTTGCTTGCTTTCAAATAATTTAATATTACTCATATTTAACTTTATCCTTGTTGTTTAACTTAATCAAATAATGCCTGTCAAGCTCCTTATAGATTAATTTAATTTCTTCTTTAAAAGGAGGCTCTGAAGTTTCAATTTCGGCCCTGCTTTTGCAAATACCAATGTTGTAGGCAGTTTTAGTCGTAGTGCTCGTTGATTTTCTGTGTCAATTTTGTTGCGTCTGCTTGTTTCATTCTTAGTACAAATTATTTAGCAATTTCTCCAATTTTCTCCTCGTCAAATTCATACAACTCTTTATAAATTGCTGAAATTAACTCTTGCAAAAAAATATTCGGTTTGTCCTTAATTCTGTTATAAAAATGGTCGATTTTATTATAGGTAATCTTGTCGGAATTTTTAAACTCTTGAATTGAGGTCAAAGAAGTTTCGTAATCGTCAGAATGTTTAATAGCATTATTCACACTTTTCAGTTGCGTAATTTCAAAATAACTATTAAGTTTCTTTGCGTCAATATTTTTGTCCTTTAAAAATTTAATAAGGTTGTCCCACTTGTAAAAATCTTTAGTCGATGCAATGAGAAAGCTGCTCGTAATAATTTCTTAATATTAATTTCTAAAGATTTGAAGGCATATATTATTTTCATTTCAACTAAGGATAATAACTGCTCTTCGTTGTAGATTATGTCTAAAAAGGTTTCATACTGCTGATGGTCAATGCTAATTTCATAACGTTCTGCTTGTTCTACTAATTCTGCATAACGCTCTGGGTCTTTGTCCTGTAATTTATTCCAACCGTCAAATTGTTCTTGTGAGTTTAAAATCCCTGCTTTTAGTTCATCTATTAATTTGTCAATAGCTATGTCAAACATATTTGTCTTATCAAGAAAGTATGTTTCTAAACCAATTTTATTTTGTTCTCGTTCATCGTGTATGTCAAACTGATTGTTCATATAGAGTGGCCTTTTAAAATTGCCTACAACGGCCAGAGCTTGCTGCTGTGCTGGTATTTTATGATGTCCAGCCCGGAGCCGCAGCCGATTGAAAAACTGATGATGAAGATAACGACAAAAGCTGATAGAATTCCGTCGGCTGGATATGGGCTGATAGCGATTATGAAGCTGAGAATACATTCGTCTGCCAGCATAGCAGCAAACTCCCTGTTGTATGTTCGCCCTTCGTCTTGGTAATTTGAATTGAAAGTCTGTGTCCACCGTGGCAGGGTGTGTCCCGGAAGCGTTGGAACAAGGCAGGCTCTTTTGCAAGGTTGGCTTTTGTGCGTCAGCTTTGTGTGCCTTGCAAATGTGCCTGACTTGGTGCGTTGGCTGTCAGGGTCTGTCCACCCGATTGGGCAATTGTTGTGCAATCAATGTGCAATTTGTGCAATTCAATATTTAGTATTATATCCGCCATTTATCCGCCAAATCCTTATTATATCCGCCATTTATCCGCCAAACTTCAGTTTATAAGTGGTTCCCTTTTTTTCTCCCTCTTTCACAAAAACATTTAATTCAATAAGGCTATCCAAATCCCTCAATGCTGTCCTGTCAGAGGTTTTATTCATTTCCTGGTACTCTTTGTTGCTGATTTTTCCTTTCTCTTTAACAAAGATTACAGCTTTTATTTGTCTGTCGTTAAGCCCCAGTTTTATTAACTGTTCCTGTGTTAAATTATTTTTGAAAAGTGTAATATTAAAACCGCCGTCTTGTTCCTGCATTTCAGGCTCTGGTAGTTCCGCTTCTTTACAAGTGTCAAGAATTTTTATAGTACCACGACCCCATGCGTCAATGTAACCACCTTTAAAAGCAACATCAGCAATGACAGGGTTTCTTGGTCTTGAAGAATGAGAACGTTTCAACGAAGCCAAAGTCAAACCTTCGGGTAATGTGCCTTCATTCCAGATACTTATTTTGTCGTCATATACACGGATTTGAATGGGTGCTCCCATGTAATTGCGATGCACAAGTGCATTCAACAACATTTCACGAAGGGCGGGTAAAGGATATTCTCCTTTTTCAATGCGGTGCATTCCTTCAAATCCTATTGACCGTATTAAAAATTTATGGTTGAGTTGGTTTAAAACAGCCTGTAGTAACATTATAATATTCCCTTCTTCTGTTTCCTGAAAAATAATGTCTGTATCATCTTTTCCAAACCTGCCAATCTTTACATAAATACTTGGGTAAAATTTCCCTGGGTCTTTGCCAAATAAAATAATGGCTGCCCTTTTTAATTGCCCATTCTCTGTTAGCCGTAGCTTTTCAAATAATTCAGGAATACTAAGCCCGTCATTTTCCGGAAGGCGGCCAGTATTTTGAGAAGCAGCAAGAAATATTTTAACGGCCTTTTCATCAATATCATCAAATACGGCTCTTTGCTCAATCACATCATCCCATGTCTTGCCGGATTTCTTTAAAAGAAATTCATTAAGTGTAGCTCCCGTTAATTCCTGCTTGGTGCTTCCACTTCGGTAATAATACCTACCTCTTACTGAAATGGGAACAGAGTACGGTGGAGTAACGATTTCAATAAAATGGTTTCCTGCTTCTTCGTGCAGGTTTACTTCTGCAGTAATACCCATTGCATTTCTAATCTTGTTGGGTATTTCATCCATCAGCTTTTTGTAATCAGGAAAATCAACGACATGGCCTTTGTCATCTTTGCCAATATAAATAACTCCGCCATTTGCATTTGCAAAACCGCAAACCCATTTCAGGTAGTCATCATGCCAACTTTGTTTGTATTCTATGTTTTGTTGTTCGGGCATTAACTAATAGTATATTTTTCTAAACATTTCATATATTCTTTCCTCCGCAAATGTCTGTGTTATTTTCTCTTGCTCCAACCGTATATTGTTTTGTCGCAAGTGATTGTATAGCTTTAATTCTTTTTCAGTAAGTCGTTGCAAGGCTTGATTAGTCGCTGGTGTTCCTTCTGCACTTTTGAAACTTGCCAGTGTTTCTTCGTCCATCATAACAGCAACTGTATTTTGAAAATATGCCCTGAACTGATTGAGGATTTGAAAACCGTGTGCATCCAAATCTCCCCAATAAAAAAACTGTTTGTTTTTTATCCAGTTAATGTCTTTGAGATAACTGACATTAAAACCTCCGCCACTCCAAATTGCAATCGTTTTTGGTAAATAGGGGAGTGTCAAGAAATTCATAATATTCTCTGCAACAAAAATGTTGTTGCAATGTGATTCGATATTTTTAAATTCTGAAAGTGTCAGCGAAATATCTGTAGCGTTATTAACTGGCGAAAGAGAAATGTCTAAAAAACGAACACGGATAAGTGGCTCAGTATATTTAAGGTTGTAACGAAGTTCAAATTTTGTTTCTTGTGTATTGATGTGTTCGGGAATCAGAAAGTCTAAAAGCGATTGACAAATGCTTTTGTTTTCCAAAATGTACTTTGTATGAATATCAATCGGCAGTTGTCGGATATACTTATTTGGTATGGGTGTCTCTAAAAAATACTTACAAACTTTCAAAGTGTCAGCCCAACTGTTATGTTC
>NZ_CALFIG010000234.1 GCF_937876455.1 uncultured Flavobacterium sp. | reverse complement strand
TTCGTTACGAAGGTTTAAAAGAAAAAACGATTCAGCAAGATTTTACTGAGTATGCTCAAAAAGTTTTTGGTTTTAGTGTTACTGCTAGCGGCTCAGATGCAAAAGATGAAAAACCGTTAGATGTAGGCGATAAGACAACGGCACAACTTGAAAAACTTAAAAAAATGAAACAAGCATTATTAGGCACAATCTTTTTTTATACTGTAGCTTTGTTTAGTCAAGATTCTACAAAAATTGAAATGATATCCAAATATGACTCCCCAGAATTTGGTTCAAATGATTTTATTATTCAACAGTTTCATGGTATCGAAAAGCTAAATATTAGTTTCTTAAATTCTGAAAAACTGAAAGACAAGAACTTTAAGATTATTATTCGTAAATACAAAAACGGAAAAATAGAAATTGAAAAAAATGTTATTGATACTAAAACTGAGGGGCTTCCAAAAATTGGAAAGAACTTTAACTTTTCTATTGTTGCCCAACATTTAGTTAACAAAGAAAAAATCGCTTTCTTTTTCCCTAACTTTTTAAATAAACAGATTTTTGATATTAATAAAAAATTTAAAGATGGAACTTTTTTACTACGAGATGTATGTGGTAATGAATCTGAAAAAGTTGATTTTGAAATTGGTAAAGAAATACAAATTGGACTTATTACGCCACCAAACGACAATCCCGAAAAAGGAAATCTAGGTTATTGTGAAGTTTCTAAAGGTAATATTGATGTTGAGAAGTGGTACAATCAATATAAGATTTCTGAATTTTTCTTGTTGTATTTGATAATTGAATAAATAGAACTGCTACTAAAAGCCGTTTTGCCAGATTGCAATTTTTATGATAAATTCACGTTAGCGTTACGTATGAATTTTATTTTAGTTGAAAATAATCAGTTACAAAGTTCATAATCTTGCCAAGTGACTGATGAATGGACACAATTTAAAATAGCACCTTAAAAAACCAATTATGGCAATAAATATGAATTATCGAATAGTAATGTGTTTTATTCTTATAACACTTTCGACAAAAATGTTTTCTCAAGATAACGCGCCGCATTTAAAAGGTAAAGTGAACATATCAATAAAAGAAGGAACGTTTGAGTGTGACTTAACCCTAAGTAATATTCCTAGAATTAAAGATTACTTAATTCGATTAAATTCAGGGATGAATTTATTGCATATTAGAAGTAAAAAACCCAATAATTTTGTACTCGGTTATGATAAATCAGATAAAGATTCAACTTCAACAGGAGAATCATCTGCTTATTATTTTCCCGGAAATGCAAAAAATACTAAATTTTTACCAGAAGAGTTACAATTTCGGTATGTTGGTAAATTTCCAGTAGCAAACGATACTATAGATAACTTCTCTAAACAAGATTGGAAAGGGAATATTGCATTTAATGGTATGTCAGTTAGAAGCGATGGAAGTCAAAGTGCTTGGTATCCGATTATTTATGATGCCAAAAAAGATATTGCTTACGACAGAGTGGTTTATGACATTGAAATTAATTGTGCTGACTGTTCAACAATTTATGTAAACGGCAATAAACCTGTAAGTTCAAATTCGGCACATTTATTAAGCAATGAACCACAAGAAATGGCTCTATATTGTGGAAATTACGATGTTGTAGACGATGGCAACATTGCGATATTAAATCCTAAATTCCCTGATGAAAAAATCAAACAATTTTCGATACTAGTCTCTAGTTATAAAAAATATTACGAGCAGAAATTAAATATAAAGTTCAATCAAACGCCAACCTTTATCAATACAACTCCAACTTCGAAAAAAAATGGTTGGTTGTTTGTTTCTTATCCAACAATTATGGGAATAGGTTGGGGGAGATTCGGTTTAGCAGGAATATTTGAAGAGAAATCTCAGAAATTCTATAAACCATTAATAGCACACGAATTAGGGCATTATTATTTTGGAACTGTAAAAGTATTTAATTCAGAATTAGGAGATATGATGTCAGAGGGTTTTACTGAATACATGTCCTTGAAATTGACTGAAGATATTCAAGAAGTAACAGCATATAATGAAGTATTAGAAAAAAAATACAAATACCTAAAAGACTTTAAGCCTAACCCTTTATCGATGATTAAATCTATAACAGATATAACTGATAGAGAAACTTTCGTTTACGATTACGCCCCAATAATTTTTATTGCAATTGAAAAAGAAATTGGTAAAAAGAAAATGTGGGAATGGTTAAAAAACATTTTAGAAACAAAAGTTGAGTTTACTAATTATGACTTTTTGGTTTCCACTTTAAAGAACACATTGAAGAATGATAAAAAATTAGAATTGATTATTAATGACTATTTTAATAATGTTAATTCAACCCAAAATGCAATTAAAAAAATAACCGAAAAATAATAATACTAATTTTTAACTTTATTTGTTTTTTAAATTTAGGCTTTTTAAAAATAAGTAGACTCCTATTGTGTTAGTTATGAAAACCTCACTATACCTTTTGATATTAATTTTGACAACACAAGTTTTTGCTCAAAAAAACAAACCAGAGGACTTTGGCTTCAGACATTTGAAAATAACCTATAAAGGAGATGCAGTCGATATTTTGATAAAATCAAAAAAAGGAGAAGAACTAAAACGAAAGCCAATTTTTCTATTTTGTCAAGGTAGTTTGCCTCAACCTTTAATTAAAAAGGAGGGAGATAAAACCTATAGTGTTTTCCCATTTAAAACCGATAGTTTAGAAATCGATTATCATATCGTAATAATTAGTAAACCATTTGTTCCTTTAGTTGTAGAAGCAAAAACATTGGGACGTAATATTGTTTATCAAGACCTAGAAACTGGCAAAATACCGAAAGAGTACTCCAACAGAAATATACTTGACTATTATGTAGAGCGAAATTTAAAGGTAATTGATTATTTAGAAAAACTCCCTTTTGTTGACAATTCA
>NZ_CALFIG010000233.1 GCF_937876455.1 uncultured Flavobacterium sp. | reverse complement strand
GGATAAATTTGTTATTGTTGACAGGGCATCTGGAGGAGATGTTTATGAAATACATAAAAAGGCCTTAATTATTCCTGAAAAAGCTTTGCTTGTAGACAACTCTGGTTCATTGGATGATTTGCAGAAAAAGGCTGTTCAAGTTGTCAGTGAACTTTTATAATCGGTCCAAATAAATTTAAAATTATGGATAAATACGAGGTAATCATTGGATTGGAGATACATGCACAAATATCAACTAAAAGTAAAATGTTTTGCTCATGTTCAAGAGAGTAAAATGGTAAATGCAAATTTGAATAGGTTTTTTAAAACAATAACAAATTCTGAAATGGCAGGATATAAAAAACCTCATCAAAATATCTTTCAATATGCTTTGCATAAAGCTAATGCTCAAAAACATGAAAGTATTATGATAGGAGATAGCTGGGAGGCCGATGTAGAAGGCGCTTTAAGTTTTGGTATGCAGGCCATTTATTTTAATCCATATAACATACAGCCTACGAAAGAAGTATTACAAATAGAAAAATTAATTGAACTACAAAATATATTATAATATGCGATTTTATTTATACATCTTATTTTTTTTAATGATGGGTTTAAGTTATTCTCAAACTAAACAGGTCATTATTATTCAGCATAAATATGATTTTCAAACAGAACCAGATGCTTACAACATTAATAATATGTTTAAAGGAATTTTATTGGCCGAAGGTTTTGATGTTTATTTTGACGATGAAGAATTACCTTTATTCGTTGCACAAAATAGATGCAATGCCTTAAATGGTGTTGTGTTAGATAAAAGTAATGTATTTGTTACTAAATTAAAATTTGTTTTAAAAGATTGTCAAAATAAAATACTTTTTGAAAGTGCAGAAGTAAAATCAAAAGAAAAAAACATTCAAAATGGTTATATTGAAGCTTTAAAATTATTTTCACCAGAGTTGAAAAAATATAATTCAACGTTAGTTCAGAAGAACGATGTTGTTGAAATTCCTTCAGGTGTCGTTTCTTCATCAATAGCGAAATATCAATTTGTACAAATTGCTAATGGTTTTGCAATTATGGATTCGAGTCTTAAAGTTGTTTTGCAAATTTACAACACAACAAATCATACTATTTTTATTGCTGATAAGTTTGGAGTAAAAGGGATTTTTACCAAAATAGAAAACAAAGGGATTTTTGAATATTACAAGAATGATAAATTAGTAGTTGAAGAATATTTATTTTAGCTAAAAGTTAATTTTACTTACATCCAATACTTTTCACCTAAAACCAATCAATACCCATATTTATCTTTCCATCTATTTTTTAAAAACTGCCGCAATTCACGTTCTCTTACGTTTTCTCCTGGTTCAAAAAAAACCGTTTCAGAAATTTCTTCGGGTAAAAACTGTTGTTCAGCAAAATTGTTTGAAAAATCGTGTGCATATTTGTATTCTTCCCCATAGCCTAATTCCTTCATTAATGTTGTGGGCGCATTTCTCAAATGTAAAGGTACAGGTAAATCGCCAGTTTGCTTAACTAGCTGTTGTGCTTTGCCAATTGCCATATAACTGGCATTACTTTTTGCTGAGGTTGCTAAATAAATAGCACATTGACTTAAAATGATTCTGCTTTCTGGATAACCAATTGTTGTCACGGCCTGAAAAGTATTATTTGCCATAATTAAAGCTGTTGGATTTGCATTTCCAATATCTTCACTTGCCAGAATAAGCATTCGACGCGCAATAAATTTAACATCTTCACCACCTTCAATCATTCTAGCTAACCAGTATACTGCCCCATTAGGATCGCTTCCACGAATAGATTTTATAAAAGCGGAAACGATATCATAATGTTGCTCTCCAGTTTTGTCATACAATACGGTGTTTTTTTGTACCAAATGCATTACTTTTTCATTTGTAATTTCAATGGATGCTGAGCTTGCCGAAGTATCCATGCCATGAATTACCAATTCAAAAATGTTTAATAATTTTCTTCCGTCACCACCTGATAATCTTAATAAAGCTTCTGTTTCTTTTAATGTTATAGATTTTTTTTGAAGGAATTCATCTGTTGCAAGGGCTCTTTTTAAAATAGCTTCTAAATCTTCTTTGCTAAAAGGATTTAGGACATATACCTGACATCTTGACAATAAGGCAGGAATAACCTCAAAACTTGGATTTTCGGTTGTAGCGCCTATCAGTGTCACCCAGCCCTTTTCTACGGCTGCTAATAAAGAATCTTGTTGGGATTTACTAAAACGATGAATCTCGTCAATAAAAAGGATAGGATTTTTTGTTGTGAATAATCCGCCGCTTTGTTTCGCTTTATCCAGTACTTCTCGAATGGCAGCTACACCAGAATTTATAGCGCTTAATTCATAAAAAGGACGTTGGCTTTCTTGCGCTATAATTTGAGCTAATGTTGTTTTTCCAGTTCCAGGAGGCCCCCATAAAATTAAGCTTGGAATGAGGCCTTTTGAAATTTGAAGGGTTAAAGAGCCTTGTTCGCCTACTAAATGCGATTGACTAATGTAATCGGTTAAATTTTTAGGACGTATTCTTTCGGCTAACGGAATATTCATAATGTGTTTTTTTCTAGTACAAATGTATTTAATATTTTAATGTTGCGCTAAATGAATCTGACAAATTAGCGTAAATCAAAATTTGGCGTTACTTTTGAAAGTAAAGAAATATGAGCACACATTCATCAATAGATAAAAATTTTTATTTCTCACCTTCGGTATTGTTTATTCCATTGGTGTTGCTCGTATTTATGTGGGCGGGTTTTTACTTTGATACGCATTATCATCTTCAATGGTTTGAATTTGGTATTCTGCCTAAAACAATTAAAGGATTAAGGGGTATTCCTATTCATATTTTTATTCATGGCGATTTTAATCATTTACTTTACAATTCAATTCCATTTTTTTGTTTGGTAGTTGCATTGCGTTATTTTTATCGCGCACAATTTTGGCAAGTACTTTTAGTAGGGATTTTAGTTTCAGGAATAGGAACATGGTTAGTAGGTAGAAATAGTTATCATATAGGGGCAAGCGGCTTGATTTATTGTTTGGTCAGTTTTATGTTTTTTAAAGGCATTATCACAAAATATTATAGATTGATTGCCTTGTCTTTAACCATTGTGCTAGTATATGGTGGAATGGTGTGGTTTATGTTTCCTGGCGAGCATGTAGCAAAAGAAGGCATTTCATGGGAGGCTCATTTTTCAGGATTTGTAACTGGGTTATTTTTGAGTATTCTAATTAAAACGCCACAATTTGAAAAGCCCATTTTTTATGATTGGGAACATCCGAATTTTGATCCAACAGATAAACCTTTCTTTAAACAATTTGACGAAAAGGGTAACTTTATTAATCCACCAAAACCTGAAAGTATTGAAGAAACAGAAGTCGAATCGTATTTTAAATCGTCGGTTAGAGTTATTTATGAGTTTTTAGGAAAAAGAGGGAAATGATGTTGATAATGAGGGAATTTATTTTAGTTTCAATTCGTTAACCTCAATAGTTACCTTTTTCCAATCAGAATTGTAAATTCCTACTTCTTTTGAAATAAAAAACCACTCCGTGATATAATTTACTTCTACAGTTCTTCTTCTATATCCAAATGCACCAATATCCATCATTTGATATTCAACTTTTTTACTTGAATCAAATTTGTTCTGATAATATATGTATTGGGTTTTCCAAGCGGATGAAACAAATACGGTTCTTACAATTCCAAAATTTAAAATTTCAATAAATACAAATATCGGAAGAATTGAAAACAAGATTTTAAATTTTAATTTTTCGAAACTTATGATAGGAAAAAGAATTGAAAAAAAGCTAAAAACAATTATTCCATAGTAAACAAATGATTTAAAGCCTTGTTGTTTAATTTCTAATATTTCATTTTTATCTAATAAATAAAAGAAATAGCAAAATAAGAAGATTGCAAAAATAAAAAAACCAAATTTTTTTCTTTTATCAATTGACATATTGACTAATTTTCAAATTAACTAAACATGTTTCCAGCCCTGCGCCTCTAACAAATGCTTATTCCCACCTTTGGTAATTAAAGTGGGTTGTTCATCTGCGCCCGTTATATAACCAATTATACTAATATCTTTATTTGAGTTGATCTTTTCATAACATTCTTGCTTAACAGTGAAAAGTAATTCATAATCTTCTCCGCCATTTAAGGCGCACATAGTGGGATCAATTTCTAATTTATAGGCAAATTGCTTCGCATCTTCATCAATTGGGATTTTTTCTTCATAGATAACAGCACCACAATTGCTTTGTTTGCAAATATGCAAAACTTCACTGCTCAATCCATCACTAAT
>NZ_CALFIG010000232.1 GCF_937876455.1 uncultured Flavobacterium sp. | reverse complement strand
AATATTTTTTTGATTTGCTCATGCTCATTTTTTTAAGATTTTATATGTGTGAAAAATATGGAATACTCCAATGAATACTATGTAGTTAACCAATGCACCAAATAGGTAATACAATGATACTGCACCAGCTAAATAACCAGCTATTAAGAACGATGCACCAAAAGTCACTCTCATAATAAATCCGAATAAATGCCATGCATCTGTGAACATGACAAATATAGTAGTACTGCCTAAAAATTTAGCCCCTTGCTTTGGGTCGTTGTTTTTGTATTTATTTACCCAACTGAACTCTTTCAGCCAAAAAGTCTTTTTGTAAAACTTCAATTTCCCCTCCTCTGATAAATCGCAAATAGCTTTACTAAAACCAGCTAAGATTGATAACACTACTGCTATAATTATTAATGCTATTATCATTGATTTAATATTTTGTATTTACCTTGTTCGATAACCATGTTCTTCATGTTGTCATTACGTATAGATGCCTGTTGCATGTCTTGTAATATTAACATTGCCTCTGTATAATTATCTTTATTGTCATTTAACTTCCAACCACCTTGCAACTCACCTTGAACAATAGCCTGTACTTGCGGTAAGATAGCCATAAACATTTCAGGATTTATCTCCCTTGACATGCCTTGTGGCTTGTTATTTACTGAACTGATAACTAATTCTAAATCACTTCTTGTAAACTCCACTTCTTGTACTGTTTCTAAGTCACTATCTTTAGTTACAAGTTCATTGATTTGAAATTTTAGCTTATAATTCAAAACCTCCCAAATATCGCCTAATGCGAAGAAGATGTGTTTATTTTTTAATTGTAGTTTCATAATGCTGTTACTGTTATTTGTGGTTGAGTAATTGACAATGTCACTTTGTATTTTTCACAAAGTAATTGCAGTTCATTTGTGAACGCTTTCTCCCTATTTGCTTTTTCTTCTTGAATTAGCTTGTTTGCTTTTTCAAGTTCGTTTTCTGTAGTTGGTTTTGCGTTTGCGATTTCTTCGATTTGTTCAATAAATTCCATGTTCTTTAATTTTATTCTGCTAATATTAGTTTCCAAATTGTGCCATTGTAACCCCACCAACCAGCACTTGTGAATGTGCCATTTGTATCGGTAACATATAACATCAATGATTTCTTTGGTGATGCTATTGCCGATGCCTGTGTTGATGTCATTGTTGGTATTGACAATCCTTTAGTTGTGCTTTCCAAGTCTAATAATGCACTTGCATTTGGTGTTATTGTACCTATTCCAACATTCTTAGTACCACCATGAATAGCCATTATATAAGTAGGCGTATAAGGAGTCCACCCACCACCAGCTAAACCAGTATCTCCTGCAAATGATAATACACCAGCATTTGCACGGATAGAATTAGTTTCTGTTGTATTAGCAATCATGGATGGAGTACTAAATGCACCTCCAAATATCAACTCCCAATCATTGGCTGGACTTGCAGTACGTCTGTTAATTGTAAATGGTGAACTTGAACCAAATACATAGTCGTAAACTCCAACCTTAGAACTTCCTGTTGTACCAAATGTATGTTGACCTCCATTGCAGTTGTAACGCATACTTGAAGAACCATCTGTACCAATACCTGTAAATCCACCGCCACCGAATTTTACATACTGATTACCCATGTTTATACCAGTATTTTGCCCAAATAGTGAGTTCTCAAGGTTGATTTGTGTAGCTGTTGGTAATGGTGATGGTTTAAAATTTATACCTATTGGGGCTGCGCTACCAATAGTTTCAATTTCCAATGCAATAGGATTATTACCACCACCTACACTTGTAATTGCATTGGATAATTTTAAAGTTACTGTTTTTTGATAACCTGTTATAGCACCACTTCTTTTAATTTCAACAAGTGCTTCACCAGCCACAGCACTTGTACTATTGCTATCTATCAACAAACCACCACCGTTTGTAACACTATTCCATTGCCACGTTTGTTTATAATTAGCATTATTGATAGTGTTTGTGCCTGTTGCCGACAATATCGTGTTTATTGGCACATTTGCGCTTACATTTTGCCATGATGCATTCGTACCATCGGTCTGTAAATATTTGCCGTTATTTCCACTCTGTGGAGGCAGTCCACTTATTGTTAAGTCGCCAGCGCCTAACACACTACTGCCGTTAATAGTCTTTATATTCGTGCCACTAACTAAAATAGGTTGATATGTTGCCGATGCACTCGCAATAGTCAAGTAAGGCAATAATGCCGTTGCATCAATAAAGGCACTTGGATTACCGACTAATGGATATGCATCAGTAATGCCATAACCTGTTAATGTAGTAGGCTTCGATGTCAGCGATGCAAAAGTATGAGTATGTCCAATATCTGACTTATTAGCTATGTCATTTGCCATTGAAATAATGATAGGACATATCGGTAAATCTGCGCACGTCAAACCACCGCCTCCACCAATAGCAACAAATGGATTACCAGCCGTGCCATCGCCTGTAATAGTAGTTCCATCAGCAACTGCCTTTACTCGCAAATTATTGTAATCAAAAATATCTTTACTCTCATGCATCGGGTCATACGTCTCTTGACACATCAAAGTACAAGGTTGTGTCGGAGTTATATCCTCTGTTGCATCAATACTAAAATATGCGTCTATCTTTATTTTAAAGCAATCGTATTCCACTTCACCAATCTCAAATAATTGACGTACACCGCTCGTGTTTTGAATGTAAAATGTATAAATACTATTCGCATTCAATAACGTTGCATCTAATAAAATAGGCTCACCACTCACGCCCGATACCGTAATCTTTACATTATTAGTGCCACTAAAATAAAGAGTGTAATGCCCATCAGTTGGGAACACAATAGGCAGTGTGATCATTGCGCAACTATCTACGCAACCTAAGTTATATGTATTATCGCAACTCAATTGTAAAATAGTTTTATCAAAAGTAAATAAGAAATAGAAAGTAATATTATGAATTTTAGCAAACTTACACCGATTATTATTCCGGCAATTATGCATATCCAAACATGGAAACATTTGAGACATTTCCCTAAAGGCTTTGCTAATGTTTCATTAATAGTTTCTAACCATCTCCCATACCTTTCAAAGACCATTCCATCTTGCATGAAATCATACAACATATAAGAAAAACAAGGTAATAATAGTATTACCAAGTCAACATTCACAAGGCTCACAATCTTTTCCATTTGTTATTTGTTTTAATTCAAAAACCATTCGATTTAATCTAACATTTCCCA
>NZ_CALFIG010000231.1 GCF_937876455.1 uncultured Flavobacterium sp. | reverse complement strand
TCCATAGGACCGTCTTCCTGCACGCGGCATGGCTGGTTCAGGCTCTCGCCCATTGTGGAGGACTTTCTGCTTTGCTGACACTTTCGGAGTTAGTAAAAAATAAATCATGTGCGTCTTACAGTATTTTAGTTATTGATAGTGAAACAAAAAACACAAACGATAGAACCTGGTGTTTTTGGGATTCAAATACTACTCTTGATGAAATTTCTTGTCAAAACTGGTATCAAATTTGGTTCAAAACAGAACAACTCAATAACCTACTTCCTCTTACGCCTTATCACTATAAAATGATTCGGAGTCAGGCTTTTTATGCTTCCATGCATGAAACACTTAAAAATCATCATAACATAGAATTTAGCAACGAAAAAGTGCTTGAGTTTTTTGAGGAACAAAATAGATGTATGGTCAAAACAACAAAAGCCACTTACTCATGTTCTAAAATTATGAATAGTGTATTTCATTCCAATTGGGTAACTTCTCAATCGCGCTATCCTTTAGTACAACAACATTTTATAGGTTGGTTTGTAAAAACGAAAGAACCTGTTTTTACAGAAAAATGTGCCACTTTTATGGATTTTTCTGTCGAACAAAAACAGACTACACGATTCATGTACATTTTACCACAATCCAGTACAGAAGCATTGGTAGAATATACCCTTTTTTCCAAAGATTTATTACAGAAGGAAGAATATGAAGAGGCCATTCATACGTATCTAAAGCAATTAGGTGTTACAGCATATGACATTTTAGAAAAAGAGTATGGTAATATTCCTATGACCTCTTATCCCTTTTGGAAACATAACACCAAAAACATTATACATATTGGTTCGGCTGGCGGATGGACGAAAGCAAGCACTGGTTTTACTTTCAAAAATTCCATGAAAAAATCAAAACCTTTAGCCAAAGCTATTTTAAAGGGTACAGATTTTAGAAAATTATACAAAAAAAGTCGCTTCTGGTTTTATGATTTATTATTAATTGACATTTTATTTGACACCAACCAACACGGAAAATCTATTTTTAATGCCCTTTTTGAGCGTAAAAAGGCACCTTTAATTTTCAAATTTTTAGATGAAGAGACTTCTTTTTGGGAAGACTTGCAAGTGATTTGGATGTGTCCAAAAAAATTATTTATAAAAGCACTTGCAAAACGAATCGTAAAAGGATTTTAACGGCTGAGCTTATTTTGCAATTCTATTGAAGTGGTAAAATTAGTTCTATCTGTAAAAATTACACCCTCTTTATCATAACGATTGAATAAAAAATCTCGCAATTTTTCTTCTATTGAAAGAGCTTTCAGCGTCATTTTTTTATTCACTACAGCAAAATCTAAACTGACTTTTTCGCGTTGATAAATCCAACTTGAGGTAAATTTATGATACTTCCCCACACTCTCAGCGCTGGTGTAATAAAAAGGATAAGGTGCCGTAGTTTCATATTCTAAATGAAGTAAGTTATAATTTTTATCTACAATAAAACGTCCTTTATAAAAACCAGGTGTTTCAAACTTAACTTCAATGCTATTCTCGGCTGTCCATTCTACTTCATACACATATTGCTGGCTATTAACTAAAAAGTCAAACTTAGTGATGGTTAAATTTTTTCGAAAGGGAAATCCAGAAATCCAACCAATAGGAGATTCCGAAGCGTCATATAATTTAAACGTTTCTTTTACTTTGGTAAACCAATTGTTGTTGTTTTCAATACTGTTTTTTTTACTAAAGTTACCGTCTAGTGCATTAATTTTAATGAACTGCTCTTCGTTTCTAAAAATAATTGTATCGTTATTTTGTAAGTTCAATTGCCTCAACAAAAAAATATGAGTTACGGTATCACAATTTTTTACTAACTGCTTTTGAAGTTTTTTAAGAATGTTGTCAATTTTTGGTATTCTTTTTACAACAACTGTCTCAATTTCAACTTCTTTTTGGGAAAAGCAAAAATTAACCACCAAAACGAAAAACAAAATTCTTTTAAACATAAACTTAATTTTGACAAATTTACTTAAATTTTTGCTGTCTAATTAAACATAGAAGTCTAATCAGAAAACAATAACAAATCTTTATGAATTGTAAATTCTAAAAAACTAAATTTCTTATTACCTTTGTACTATTAATAACTAAAATTATGTATCCAGAAGAATTAGTAAAACCAATGCGTGCTGAATTAACAGATGCAGGTTTCCAAGAATTATATGCTGCTAACGATGTAGAACAAACCTTAGAAAAAGAAGGTACAACTCTTGTGGTTGTAAACTCAGTATGTGGTTGTGCAGCAAAAAATGCGCGTCCAGGTGCAAAAATGAGTTTAGACAACGCTAAAGTTCCTACACAGTTAGTAACCGTTTTTGCAGGAGTAGATAGAGAAGCGGTTGATAAAGCAAGAGAACACATGTTCCCATTTCCTCCTTCTTCGCCTTGTATGGCTTTGTTTAAAAATGGCGAATTAGTACACATGCTTGAAAGACATCATATTGAAGGCCGTCCAGCTGAATTAATCGCTGAAAATTTAAAAGACGCTTATAACGAATTTTGTTAGTTTTCTATGCTAGCATACTATAAAAACCATCAAAATTGATGGTTTTTGTTTTTTAATAAAATATATTTGAAAAAAATTAGAAGCATGCAAAAAATTATTTCTATCCCCATTTCCCTTTTGTATTATTTGGTTTTTGGTTTTTGGTTAGTTTTTTTTCATCCTATTCAATGGGTATGTTACAACGTATTTGGGTATGAAGCACATCGATGGAGTGTAGCAATATTGAATTGGTTTTTAGTTAGAAGCACACATATTTTAGGCACTTCATATACAATCAAAGGACTAGAAAGTGTGCCAAAAAATGTCCCTTTAATTATTGTTTCAAATCACCAAAGTTTATATGACATTCCGCCTTATATCTGGTTTATGAGAAATTGGCACCCAAAATTTATCAGCAAAAAAGAATTAGGTAAAGGGATTCCAAGCGTGTCATTTAATTTAAAATATGGTGGTTCGGCTTTAATTGATAGAAAAGACCCTAAACAAGCCCTTCCAGAAATAAAAAAAATTGCCGAATTAGTTAATACAAACAACTATTCCGTAGTTATTTTTCCTGAAGGAACAAGAAGTAAAACGGGCCAACCCAAACCGTTTGCTGTAAATGGGCTAAAAATGCTATACAAATATGCTCCGGATGCCTATTTTCTTCCGGTTACGATAAATAATTCATGGAAAATGACGCGTTTCGGACAATTTCCGTTAGGACTAGGAAATAACATTGAATTTCACATGCATGAAGCACTAAAAATAACAGACTACAGCTTTGAAGAAATTTTTGAAAAAACAGAACAAACGATAACTAAACATATAAAAAACTAAACATGTCTATAAAAAATGTACGCCTTGAAGTAATGCAACTTCTAGAAAAAAAAGTGGATTATTTCATGGAAGAATTTTTAATCCCAGTAGAAAAAATTTGGCAACCCACCGACTTACTTCCTCATTCTGGTACTGAAAATTTTTTAGAAGAAGTGACAGAATTAAGAGAAATTGCAAAAGATTTACCTTATGAATTTTGGGTAGTATTAGTAGGAGATACTATTACAGAAGAAGCATTGCCTACTTATGAATCTTGGCTTATGGAAATTGAAGGTGTTGACAATTTAGGCAAAAATGGTTGGAGCAAATGGTTTCGTCATTGGACAGGAGAAGAAAATAGACATGGCGATGTGTTAAACAAATATTTATATCTTTCTGGGAGAGTAAATATGCGCGAAGTAGAACAAACGACTCATCATTTAATTAACGACGGGTTTGACATTGGCACAGGTAGAGATCCCTACAAAAACTTTGTGTATACTAGTTTTCAAGAGCTGGCTACCTATATTTCGCACAATAGGGTGGCACAAATTGCAAAAAATTATGGCGATAAAAAATTACACAAACTATGCAACCTAGTGGCTGGGGACGAAATGCGTCATCACTTAGCTTATAGTGAATTTGTGAATCAAATTTTTAAAGTAGACCCAAGCGAAATGATGCTAGCTTTTCAATATATGCTAAAGTTAAAAATTACAATGCCTGCTCATTTTTTAAGAGAATCTGGAGAAAAAATTAGCACCGCTTTCGAACATTTTTCAAATGCGGCTCAAAAATTAGGGGTGTATACCGCTGCTGATTATGTAGATATCATGCAAAAATTAATTCAGAAATGGGAAATAGATAAAATTACAGGCTTAACAGATGAAGCCGAAAAAGCAAGAGATTTTATTATGAATCTTCCTGACAGAATGAAACGAATTTCTGAAAGACTTATCCTTCCAGATGAGACCTATACATTTAAATGGGTGCAGCCTGCTTTAGTAAAATAATTCAATAAAAATCCTTTCCTTTGCGAAAGGATTTTTTTATGATGACAATAGTAGATAAAACGATAGCTTTTGTAAAAGCACAATTAAAAAACGCAGAAGGCGGGCACGATTGGTTTCATATAGAACGGGTATATAAAAACGCCTTACTTATAGCAAAAGAAGAGAGCTGCAATCTTGAAGTGGTACAATTAGCAGCCTTACTTCACGATATTGCAGATAGTAAATTTCACAATGGAGATGAAACAATTGGTCCAAGAACCGCTAAAAATTTCTTGGAACAAGAAAATGTAAACAACGAAACGATAACGCATGTGCTTGCTATTATTGAAAACATTTCGTTTAAAGGAGGCCATTTTGAACAACAATTTCATTCTAAAGAATTAGACATTGTCCAAGATGCAGATAGACTTGATGCTATTGGTGCCATAGGAATTGCTAGAACTTTCAATTATGGTGGATTCAAAAACAGAGCCATTTACAATCCAGAAATTAAGCCAAATCTTAGCATGAGTAAAGAAGAATATAAAAATACTACAGCACCAACAATTAATCATTTTTATGAAAAATTATTGTTGTTAAAAGACAAAATGAATACGCCTACAGGTAAAAAAATAGCCGCAGAACGACATGCTTTTATGGAACTATTTTTAAACCAATTTTATAGCGAATGGGAAGGCAAAGCATAGTTGTATTAAATGATGTACCAATATAAAAAAAGCAGTTTTCAATGAAAACTGCTTTTTTTATTTTAATCTTAATCTTAAAAAGTATATTAAACTACACCTTGCGCTAACATGGCATCGGCTACTTTTACGAAACCTGCAATATTTGCACCTTTCACGTAGTCAACAAATCCATCAGCTTCTGTACCATATTTCACACATGCTTCATGAATATCACTCATAATTCTGTGTAATCTTTGGTCTACTTCTTCTCTTGTCCAGCTTAAACGTAATGAGTTTTGTGACATTTCTAATCCTGAAGTTGCCACACCTCCTGCATTTGATGCTTTTCCTGGAGCAAATAATATTTTAGCAGCAATGAATGCTTCAACGGCTTCTGGTGTAGAAGGCATATTTGCTCCTTCTGCCACACACATACATCCATTAGCAATTAACATTTTTGCTTCTTCACCGTTTAACTCATTTTGAGTAGCACATGGCAAGGCAATATCACATTTTACTTCCCATGGGCGTTTTCCTTCAACAAATTTAGCATTAGGATATTTTGCCACATACTCATTAATTCTACCGTATCTTACATTTTTAATTTCCATAATGTAAGCTAGTTTTTCAGCTGTAATTCCATCTGCGTCATAAATATAGCCTGAAGAATCTGAAGCTGTTACAACTTTTCCGCCTAATTGTGTAGCTTTTTCAATAGCATACTGCGCCACATTTCCTGAACCTGAAACGATTACGGTTTTACCTTCAAAACTTTGTCCTTTTGTAGCTAACATGTTTTGTGCAAAATACACATCACCATAACCAGTTGCTTCTGGACGAATTAATGAACCGCCAAAGCTAATACCTTTACCTGTCAATACTCCGGTAAATTCATTCCTTAATTTTTTGTATTGGCCAAACATATACCCAACTTCTCTTCCACCTACACCAATATCTCCTGCAGGAACATCCGTATCCGCACCAATATGTCTTTGTAGTTCCGTCATAAACGCTTGGCAGAACTTCATGATTTCGTTGTCCGATTTTCCTTTTGGATCAAAATCAGAACCACCTTTTCCTCCACCCATTGGTAAAGTTGTTAATGAATTTTTAAATACTTGTTCAAAAGCCAAGAATTTTAAAATACTTAAATTTACAGAAGGATGAAAACGAATTCCTCCTTTGTATGGCCCAATCGCCGAATTCATTTGAATTCTAAATCCTCTATTCACTTGTGTATTTCCTGCATCATCAATCCAAGCAATTCTAAACATAATTACTCTTTCTGGTTCCACCATGCGCTCTAAAAGCATTTTCCCTTGATATTTAGGATTTTTTTCAATAAAAGGAATAACTGTTTCAGCTACTTCTCTTACGGCTTGCATAAATTCTGGCTCGTTGGCATTTCTCTTAGCAACTGCTTCTAAAAATGCATTAACACTTTGACTCATAATATATTTTTTTAGTAAAATTTTCTGAGGACAAATATACATTTTATCGTAAAATTTTCGAAGAATATAACAAAAATTTAATGCTTTTTTTGTCAAATTCAAATTGAAGGCTTAAAAATGAGTCTGGAATTTTGCAATTATGTAATTTATACGAAAACGTTTTCAGTAAAAAACAACAGCATATATATTCTAAATTTTTTGTTTTTTGGCATACTAATTGATTTATTTTACTAACTTTACACCACAAACGTTGCCAAATGAAGAAAAATTACATTTGTTTAGTATTCTTTTTATGCTTCTCTTTCTTAGCTACTGCGCAAGAAAACAGAAGCAATGTGTCGCGTTCACAAGACCCAACTATTGAAGGGCTAAGTGTATATCCAAATCCAAATAACACCGGAAAAGTAACTATTGTTTCTCGTCAAAATTTAGAAAAAAAAGTCGAAATTTTTGATGTATTAGGTAAAAAAGTAATTGACGTTATGCTGTATACCAGAGAACTAAATATTGCCGCACTAAACCCGGGCGTTTACATTATCAAAATTAAAGAAGGCGACGCTTCTGCCACCAGAAAACTCATTGTCAATTAATTAACCTTTTTTTGTTAGTAACTTTACACGAACTTTACATAACTATTGTGATGTAACAAATTATTATTTTTTATCTTTGTAAAAAATCTAATAGTTATAACATGAGAAAAATTTACTTTTTAATCTTTAGTTTGTTTGCAATCAGCTCTTTTGGACAAACTATATATTCAGAAAATTTTGGCACACCTACCGCTACTACTTTAATTACTGCTTATACGGGATGGCAAGTTGGAACACCTATTACATACTCAGGAAGTGGTGATGTAAGAACATCTTCTGCTTCATCAGGCTATGTGGGTGCTTCAGGAAATGGTAATGTATTTTTAACCTCTACAGCAGGTAAAAATTTAATTATTAGTGGAATTAACACTTCAGCATATACCGCTTCAGACATTCAACTTTCATTTGGTTATGTTACAAATTCAACAGCAACACAATTAGTAGTTGAAAAATCAACAGACGGTACTACTTGGACCCCTATAACTTTTACAAATAATACAACTACTAGCTGGAATTTAGTAACTATTCCCGGAGGACAAATTCCTTCATCTAGTACTTTATCTTTGAGATTTACACAGCCTGCAACTGCTCAAATGAGAGTTGACGATATTAAATTGGCTGCTGTTTCTGCTTCTTGTACGCTTGCATTAGGAACGCCTGTTATTGCTTGTGCAGCTTCTACATCAGCATTAGATAATTACACAGTAACAATACCTTACACTGGCGGCGGGAACGCTACTTATACTGTAACTACTACAGGAACAGTTACTGGTGATAACCCATCTACAACGGCTGCAGGGAACATTATAATTACCATGAACGAAAGCTCAATGGGAACCTATACTGTAACTGTTGGGTCAGGTCCAACATGTAGCTTTACTTTTACTTTTACAAGCCCTGATAGCTGTATTGGAACAAATACACTTCCGGTAAACGAGCCTTTTAATTACAGTGCTGGAACTCCTCTAAATTTTTCGCAAATGTGGAAAAACACTTCAGTTGGTTCAGATGAAATTCTTGCTACGTCTGGAAATCTTACTTATACAGGTATAACTTCAACAGGAAATTCAGTGTCCTTTGCAGGAACAGGAAGTGATACTTTATTGCCTTTTACTGATACTACATCTGGTGAAATATATGCTTCATTTTTAGCTAAAGTAACTGATTTAACAAACATTTCCTTAACAGGATCTACCTATTTTGCTTCATTTTCAAGCGCAACAAATGTGTTTTCTGGTAGAATTTGGATTAAAACAACCGATGGTACTCAGTATCAATATGGAATTAGCACAACTACAACTGCAGCAGATATAGTATGGTCATCAACTTTGTATGCAGTGAATAGCACTCAATATTTAGTATTAAGATACGATTTTTCAAATAACTTATTAGCTCTTTATGAAAATCCAACTATAGGTGGTACAGCGGGTCCGTCTGTTGTTACAACTCCTGCAACGGCACTTACAAGTGTAGCTAATTTTGTATTAAGACAAGATTCTGCTACAACAACCCCTGCTATGACAATAGATGAATTAACAATAACTACTACTCCAAACTTTACATTAGGTAACGATTCATTCTCTCAAATTGAAGGGTTAAAATTATATCCAAATCCAGTTAAAGGAGGTATATTATATGTGGAAACAGCTTTAAACAACAATGTACACGTAACTATTTATGATATCGTAGGAAAGCAAGTACTAAACACTACTGTAACAAATAATGCAGTTAACGTTTCAGAATTAACTTCTGGCGTATATGTAGTAACGGTTACTGAAGAAGGTAAAACAACTTCTAAAAAATTAATGATTACAAATTAATCCTAGTTTTATTGTAAAAACAAACATAATAATCTTAAAAGCATCAACGCCATGTTGATGCTTTTTTTATTTTTGCATAAAATTAAACACCTTGATTACACAAGAAGATATCTTTTCTATTGCTTCAAAAAAAGAATTTGAAAAAATGGCACTGAAAGTTTTTCGTTACCAATACGAAAATAATGCAGTGTACCACTCTTTTTGTAATCATTTAAAGAAAACTCCCTCACAAGTAAAGCGCGTCATAGATATTCCATTTTTACCGATACAATTTTTTAAAAGTCATACCGTATTAAGTTCAAACGCGCCCGTACAACAGATTTTTACGAGCAGCGGCACAACAGGCATGAAAACTAGCAAACATTTGGTAACTGATGTGAGTTGGTATGAAATGAGTTATCGCTTAGGTTTTTCAAACTTTTATGGAAATATTGAAGACTATTGTGTTTTAGCCTTACTTCCATCCTATTTAGAAAGAGAAGGCTCTTCTTTAATTTATATGGTTGAAGATTTAATTGAAAGTAGTAATCATGAAGATTCAGGGTTTTATTTGAATGATTACAATGCACTTTTACAAAAAATTAAAGAACTACATAAAGAAGGGCAAAATGTTATTCTTATTGGCGTTACCTATGCGCTATTGGACTTAATTGAATATGCAACATTGCATTCATTCCTTCTTCATGAAATGGGAAAATCTTTAATCGTAATGGAAACAGGAGGCATGAAAGGAAAACGCAAAGAATTAATTAGAGAAGAATTACACCAAAAACTATGTGAAGGATTTGGCGTGCAGGGCATCCATTCAGAATATGGCATGACCGAACTCCTTTCACAAGCCTATTCACTAGGAAATGGCGTTTTTGAATGTCCGCTATGGATGGATGTGCTAATCCGAGACACTGAAGACGCATTAAGTTATGAAGGTTATGGAAAAACGGGAGGAATTAATGTGATTGATTTAGCTAACATTAATTCGTGTTCCTTTATTGCCACACAAGACCTAGGTAAAAAACACCCCAATCAAACATTTGAGGTGCTAGGTAGATTTGACAACAGCGACATTAGAGGCTGTAATTTATTAATTGAATAATCAGATATGATACAATTTACAGACACACATACGCACTTGTATTCCGAAGAGTTTAATGAAGATAGAGACGATATGATTGCGAGAGCTATTCATCAAGGTGTCAACAGATTATTTGTACCCTCGATTGATAGCAGTTATACCTCACAAATGTATGCCTTGGAAAACCAATATCCTCAACATGTTTTTTTAATGATGGGATTGCATCCTTGCTATGTAAAAGAAAATTATCAAGAAGAATTAGCACATGTTGAAAAGGAACTCGCTACTCGAACATTTGCAGCCATTGGCGAAATTGGCATTGATTTGTATTGGGATAAAACCTATTTAAAAGAACAACAATTGGTATTTCAACACCAAATTCAATTGGCCAAAAAATACAAGTTACCCATAAATATCCATTGCAGAGACGCTTTTGATGAAATTTTTGAAATCTTAGAACAAGAAAAGGGAACGGATTTAATTGGAATTTTTCATTGTTTTACCGGAGATAAAAAACAAGCCTTTCAAGCTATAGATTGCGGCATGAAATTAGGTATAGGAGGTGTAGCCACTTTTAAAAATGGGAAAATAGATCAATTTTTAGCAGAAATTCCATTGAAAAATATTGTTTTAGAAACAGATGCTCCCTATTTAGCCCCAGTTCCGCACAGAGGAAAAAGAAATGAAAGTAGTTATATTACTCTAATTGCCGAAAAATTAGCTGCTATATATGAGCTTCCCGTAGGAGAAATTGCTCGCATCACCACAGAAAATTCAAAAGAAGTGTTCGGATTTTAGCAGAAAATCGTTGCTATTTCCCTTTTTTTTTGTTTTTTTGTAATGTAGAAAATAGAGCATGTCCAAATTTGATAAAATACGTCCTTATTATGATGCTGAAGTAAATGGTGCTTTGCGCGAAGCCATACAGCATCCAATGATGAAAGCGATGATGCAATTTGCTTATCCAGATGTAGAGGAATCTATTTGGAAAGAGCAACTGCTTCGTACACACTCCATTAGAGATTTTCAAATCAATTTTGCGTATCAGGCGGTTAAAAAAATCATTGAAACTACTTCTGATGGTTTAACAACTTCTGGATTTGAAAAACTAGAGCCTAATACCGCTTATTTTTTTATTTCTAATCACCGTGATATAATATTAGACACTTCCTTATTAAATGTGTGTTTATTTGATCATGGTTTGGTAATGACCGCATCAGCTATTGGAGATAATTTAGTGAAAAAGGATTTTCTACTTAAATTGTCTAAATTAAATAGGAATTTTTTAGTGCAACGTAATTTACCGCCTCGTGAGTTATTACAAAGTTCAAAATTACTTGCCGAATATATGTATCATTTAATTTCTCGAGAAAATCGCTCGGTATGGATTGCACAACGAGAAGGAAGAACGAAAGACGGCAATGACGCTACACACCAAGGCGTTCTAAAAATGGTAGCTATGGCTTCTGACGAATCAAATACAATGGATTTTTTCAAAAAAATTAAGATCGTTCCAGTTTCAATTTCCTATGAATATGATCCCACAGACGCTTTGAAAATGCCTCAACTCATGGCAGAAGCAAACGATCAAATTTATATTAAGGAAAAAAACGAAGATTTTATTACGCTATTAAGTGGTATTATTGGACAAAAAAAACGCATTCACATTCATGTAGGCGATTGCCTCAATCATGAAATTGACACTATAACAGTTGCAACAGAAAATAACAACAAGCAAATACAAGCCCTAGCACAAGTAATTGACGATTCTATCTTGCAATCCTACAAACTTTGGCCTACCAATTTTATTGCTTATGATTTGTTGCATGCTACCTCAACCTATAGCTCAAAATACACGGAAAAAGAAAAACAATTGTTTGAGCGTCGTTTAGAACTGCGAATCAATGCAGATGATGCTAAACAAAAAGAGAGTTTTTTAGCTATGTATGCCAATCCGGTTATCAATAAATTAAAATATACTACCATTGAACCTGTCTAAGCAACAACCAGCCATATTGTTAATTTACACAGGCGGCACCATCGGAATGGTGAAAGATGCTGACACGGGTGCGTTGAAAGCTTTTGATTTTAATCAATTAGTAAAGGGTATTCCTGAATTAAAATTACTAGATTGTAGTATTGAAACCGTTTCATTTGAACAGCCTATTGATTCTTCAACTATGCAAATTGAAGATTGGAAAAAAATGGCCGAAATAATTGCCTCCCAGTATACAAAATATGATGGTTTTGTCATACTTCATGGTTCAGATACGATGTCTTACAGTGCCTCTGCGTTGAGTTTTATGCTAGAAAATCTAGAAAAACCTGTTGTATTTACGGGCTCTCAACTCCCTATAGGCGATTTACGCACAGATGCAAAAGAAAACTTAATAACAGCTATTCAAGTTGCATCGTTGCAAGAAAATGGGAAACCCATCATCAAAGAAGTGTGTTTATATTTTGAATATAAATTATATAGAGGCAACCGAACAACCAAAATTAGCGCCGAACATTTTAATGCTTTTACCTCACCTAATTTTCCAGAATTAGCAGAATCAGGGGTGCATTTAAAAGTCAATCAAGAAGCGTTGTTTGTTGGCAAAAAATCCTTACCTTTAAAAGTCAATAAATTCTTTGATGATCATGTGTTTATTTTAAAACTTTTCCCAGGTATTAATCAACACGTTGTGCGTTCTGTATTGCAAATGCCTGATTTACGAGGTGTGGTATTAGAAACCTATGGGGCAGGAAATGCACCGTTACACGATTGGTTTATCAATGAATTGAAGCAGGCGATTGACAAAGGGGTTTATATTGTAAATGTTACCCAATGCAGTGGAGGAAGTGTTATTATGGGAACTTATGAAACGAGTACCAAATTAAAAGAACTCGGGTTGATTTCAGGGGGCGACATAACAACTGAAGCGGCTATAACAAAATTAATGTATTTGTTAGGTCAAAATATAAGTCAAAAAGAATTTAAAACCGTTTTTGAAACCTCATTAAGAGGCGAAATAAGCGAAATAAACTAGAGAGGTGGCCGAGTGGTCGAAGGCGCACGCCTGGAAAGTGTGTATACTCCAAAAGGGTATCGAGGGTTCGAATCCCTTCCTCTCTGCAAAACAAGTATTAGCATGAAGAAAATTTATTTCTTTTTACTTTTTCCTTTATTTCTATTGGCACAAAATCCTATAGAAAAAACGGTTTCTGTAGTAGATTCGCTATACAGAGAAGATCAATTGTATGCTTCGTTGAGTTATAACTTAGTAAAAAACATCCCTTCCGATTTTGCTCAAAATGGTTTTTCATCAGGGGTTACTTTTGGCTTTTTAAGAGATATGCCACTTAACAAAAAAAGAACTTGGGCAATAGCTGCTGGACTAGGCTATTCGTATAATAATTTAAAACAAAACATACAAATAGAGCATTTTGACGCTATAGACGCTACCTATTATTCGTATGTTAGGGAGAATACAAAAAATAAATTAGTATTGCATTATCTAGAATTACCTATTGAAGTGAGATGGCGAAATTCTACTCCAGAATCACATAAATTTTGGCGTATTTATACTGGCTTCAAATTGAGTTATTTACTCGCGAGTAAATCCTCTTTTAAGACCTTTACAGAAACCTATGCGTTTAAAAACAACCCTGATTTGAATAAATTAATCATGGGGCCTTACATTTCCATGGGCTATAATACCATTAATATTTACGCTTACTATGCGCTAAAACCAATATTTAAAAGTGCAACCCTTGTAGATGAACCCCTAAAAATGAATTCGTTTAATCTTGGTTTTCAGTTTTATATTCTATAGAACCAAACGGCATATTGTGGCAGGATTCCAATTAGCATTCCTACAATTAATTCAAAAGGCGTGTGCGATTTTAGATATAATCTAGACGAAGCGACACAGCCCATGCAAATCATAAGAAACGCTACTGTGTACGTAGTATCAAGATTAAAATAACTAGAAAACATAAGTACGAACTGAAACAATGAAGCAATTCCTATCATGTGAAGACTTGCTTTATACCCAAATGTTGTTACCGCCAGTACTAAAAACGTACTCACAAAACCGCCTGTAAAAAACAAATGAAGTTCAGGGAACGTTTGTTTTATAATGCCAAAATCAACTAAGGCATAAAACAAAACTAATTGTATAAAAATTGGATTTTTTCGTTCTTGTAAACTGGCTTCGGTAAAAGAATGTATGGCTTTTGTAGTTCGTAAAATAGCATAAAACAATAGCGGTAAAACTACCGTATAAACAGCAATTTGTAGAAAGGTCACATAAAAAGCAAGCGTATGCGAAAAAGCACTTGTGAAAAGAAAAAAGAAAAGTGCCCCATATATAGAACTAAAAATAGGGTGAAAAACATAGGAAAAAGGTACTAAAAAATGTTTCGGCTGTAACAATTGCTATATTTTTTTTCGTAATCGTGCCACGGGAATGTCTAACTGCTCTCTATACTTTGCTATGGTACGTCTGGCAATAGGGTACCCTTTTTCTTTTAAAATTTGTGCCAAATCTTCATCGGGAAGCGGTTTGCTTTTATCTTCTTCAGCAATAACTGTTTCAAGAATTTTTTTAATTTCGATTGTAGATACATCTTCTCCTTGATCGTTTTTCATGGCCTCACTAAAGAATTCTTTAATAAGTTTTGTGCCATACGGCGTGTCTACGTATTTACTATTTGCTACACGAGACACAGTTGAAATATCTAAGCCCACTTTATCTGCGATATCTTTTAAAATCATCGGTTTCAAACGAGCTTCTTCACCGTCTAAAAAATAATCATACTGAAAATGCATGATGGCATTCATCGTTACCAATAAAGTTTCCTGACGTTGTTTAATGGCATCGATAAACCATTTTGCCGAATCTAATTTTTGCTTGATAAACTGCACAGCATCTTTCTGTGAAGCCGATTTATCTCCCGTATCTTTATAGGTTTGAAGCATGTCTTGGTATTCCTTTGAAACATGCAATTCGGGTGCGTTTCTAGCGTTCAAATACAACTCTAATTTGCCATCTACTACTTTTATAGTAAAATCAGGAACTATGTGTTCTACTGTTCTACTGCTGCTATCAAAACTTCCTCCTGGTTTCGGATTTAGCTTTTCTATTTCGTCAATGGCTTTTTTTAATTGGTCTTTTGAAATGTCAAATTTTTGAAGCAACTTGTCATAATGTTTCTTTGTAAATGCTTCAAATTGTTTTTCGATAACTAAAGCCGCTAATTGAATTGAATCAGTTGGTGTTTTATGCTTCAATTGAATCAGTAAACATTCTTGCAAATCTCTTGCTCCTACACCAGAAGGTTCGAGCTGTTGTACAATTTGAAGAACACGTTCTACCGCTTTTTCATCGGTATAAATCCCTTGGGTAAAGGCCATATCATCAACGATATCTTGAATGCTTCTCCTAATGTATCCCGAATCTTCAATACTTCCCACTAAAAATTCGGCAATTTCTCTGTCTTCATCAGACAAGATAAACGTATTGAGTTGGTTAACTAAATCTTGATGAAAACTGATTTGCGCAGCAATAGGCAAGGATTTATCCTCATCATCATCGCTATAATTATTGGTTTGGTATTTATAATCAGGTGTTTCATCATTGCTTAAGTACTCGTCAATGTTGATGTCGCCCGTGTCTATATGTTCGTTATCATAGTCGTCATAGTTATCAGCATCTGTATTATCATACTCGTCAAAAGAATCTACTTGCTCGTCCATACCGCCTTCAAGCGCTGGGTTTTCAACTAACTCTTCTTGCAAGCGTTGTTCAAAAGCTTGTAGTGGCAATTGAATTAACTTCATCAACTGTATTTGTTGAGGAGATAATTTTTGAGATAATTTAAACTGTAAACTGTGTTTTAACATTGTTTTTTGTTTCAAGTTTCAGGTTTCAAGTTTCGGGTTGTTCCTAACAAAAACAACATAAAATTTGAAAGTTGAAACAACTAATTTAGAATTCTGCGTTTTGTGGTGTTCTCGGGAATGGAATTACGTCTCTAATATTTGTCATACCTGTAACAAACAATACCAAACGTTCAAATCCTAATCCGAAACCTGAGTGAACTGCCGAACCGAATCGTCTTGTATCTAAGTACCACCACAATTCTTCCTCGTCAATACCTAAGGCTTTCATTTTTTCAACCAAGACATCTAAGCGCTCTTCTCTTTGTGAACCCCCTACGATTTCGCCGATGCCTGGGAATAAAATATCCATAGCACGTACGGTTTTTCCATCTTCATTTAAACGCATATAAAATGCTTTTATTTTTGCTGGATAATCAAATAAAATTACAGGGCATTTAAAGTGTTTTTCCACTAAGAAACGCTCGTGCTCACTTTGTAAATCAGCGCCCCATTCTTCAATCAAATATTGGAACTTTTTATTTTTATTTGGTTTGCTGTTTTTAAGAATATCAATTGCTTCGGTGTAAGTCACACGCTTGAAGTTGTTTTCTAATATGAAGTTTAATTTTTCAAGCAAAGCCATTTCACTACGTTCGGCTTGTGGTTTTTGTTTTTCTTCTTGTGCTAATCTGTCTTCTAAAAATTTCAAATCATCGGCACAATTAGCTACTGCATAGTTAACTACATATTTAATAAAATCTTCAGCCAAATCCATGTTGGCCGCTAAATCATTAAACGCTACTTCGGGTTCAATCATCCAAAACTCAGCCAAATGGCGTGACGTGTTAGAATTCTCTGCTCTAAATGTAGGACCAAACGTATACACCTGACCTAATGCCATGGCATAGGTTTCCGCTTCAAGTTGTCCAGAAACCGTTAAATTAGTTTGTTTACCAAAAAAATCTTCTTTATAATTTACTTTTCCCTCTTCTGTACGAGGTGTATTGTCAAAAGGTAAAGCACTTACCTGAAACATTTCTCCTGCTCCTTCGGCATCTGAACCTGTAATAATAGGCGTGTTAACATAGAAAAAACCTTTTTGCTGAAAATAGCTATGCACTGCAAATGACAATGCCGAACGCACACGCATAACAGCAGCAAATGTATTGGTTCGTACACGCAAATGTGCATTTTCTCTTAAAAACTCAAGAGAATGACGTTTAGGTTGCATAGGGAATTTTTCCGCATCTGAGTCACCCAAAATTTCTAATGCATGTACTTGTATTTCTACTTTTTGACCCGCACCCTGACTTTCTACTAGCGTCCCTTTTACACAAATAGCGGCACCTGTAGTGATGCGTTTAAGTGTTTCTTCTGGGGTGTTTTCAAAATCTACCACACATTGAATGGTGTGAATAGTTGACCCGTCGTTCAACGCTATAAATTGGTTATTTCTAAATGTACGCACCCATCCTTTAGCGGTTACTTCTTGCAACGTTTTGGTGTTGTTTAGTAAATCAACAATTTTAATATGACTCATGGTATTTCTTATATGCATTAAAAATGCAAATATAGGGCGAAAATTTGAGTTTTTGAAATGTTAATATGCAGAATACACAACAAGAATTCATATTTAGAGAACAAAAGTTTTCGTCTTATAAATTCAATTTTACCTCGATGAAAATCAAAAACTAACTTCCTTGATATATTAACACATTTTCGTTACTTTTACCTCATGATTTTAGTAACAGGCGCAACGGGTTTAGTGGGATTTCATTTGCTTTTCGAATTAGCAAAAGAAGACATGCCTGTACGAGCGCTTTATCGCAGCGCAACTAAAAAAGAATATGTTTATAATTTGTTTGCTGCGCAAGGCTTAACGGCAACTTTTGAAAAAATAGATTGGGTAGAAGCAGATATTTTAGACATCCCAAAACTAGAAGAAGCGTTTCAAGGAATAACGCAGGTGTATCATTGTGCGGCACTCATTTCTTTTGACCCTAAAGATGAAGTAAAGTTATATCAAAATAATATTGTAGGCACCGCAAACGTAGTTAATTTATGCTTGTTGTTTGAGGTAGAAAAGCTCTGTTATGTAAGTTCCATTGCCACACTTGGCGCGGGGAATCCTTCTAATTGGCAAGTTACGGAAGACACCGAACGGAATATGGAAAATCTATATAGCGATTATTCTATTACGAAATATGGTGCCGAACTAGAAGTCTGGCGGGGGCAACAAGAAGGGTTAAACGTGGTGGTCGTTAATCCTGGGGTTGTTTTTGGTGATGGGTTTTATACTTCGGGAAGTAGTGTGTTTTTTAACATGTGTAAAAAAGGGATGCCTTTTTATACCCTTGGCACTGTTGCCATTGTAGCTGTTGAAGATGTGGTAAAAAGCATGATAACAGCTACGAACAGTTCGAGTAGTGGTGAACGCTTTATTGTGGTAGCTGAAAACTGGACCTATAGACAACTTTTTGATACTTTAGCGGAAGCACTAGAAGCTAAAAAACCTTCTTTTGAAGCAAAGCCTTGGTTAACTTCAATTATTTGGAAACTAGACTGGTTTTTAGCAACTTTTTTGGGCAAAAAAAGAACCTTAACGCAAGCTACTGCCTTAGCGCTTCACGACCAAAGTTGGGTAGATGCGAGTAAACTAAAAACTGCTTTCGGGATTCAATTTCGTCCTATGCGAGACTATTTGTTCGAATTAGCCAAAAAACACAAATAAGCCTATTTTTTACTTGGTTTTTGATCTAAACGCTCCAATACTTTTTTATACATTTTCTTGTAATGTTTGACATCGCCAGCATAATACCTGCTGTTTTGATGGTAGGTAGCGCTATCAATTTTATATTTTTTGTAAATAAAATTTTTAGTGTCAATCCCTTTTTGTTGCACTTCATCTGGGGCATTAGCTGCGGCTGCTTGAAGCACAGCTACATCATACATGATAGCAATCATGGTGTCTTCGTCAAGTAAGTTTTTCGGTTTCGGCACGGGATTGCTTGTGCACGAAAACAATAAAATAATACTAACTATCCAGACTGTTTTATTCATATTCTTATGTATTGATGTGTTTATTAGTTTTAATTTTTAGAGCGCTGAATTGCAAAGTTAATTCGTAATTTTTGTATTACTCTTCTCTTTCAAAAAGCAGTCGTTTACCTGCTAAAATTTCTTTTACTTTACCATTTTGATACACCAATTTTCCGTTTACAAACGTATGTGAAATACGGGCTTTGAAATTAATCCCTTCAAATGGTGACCAACCACATTTATATAAAATATTTTCTTTTTTTACTGTCCAAGGCTTTTGAGGTTGAACCAAAACTAAATCAGCATAATAGCCTTCTCGAATGAAACCTCTTTTTTCTATTTTGAAAATTTTAGCTGGATTGTGGCAAAATTTTTCTACTATTTTTTCAACCGAAATTTTCCCTTGATAATGTGCTTCAAATAATGCAACTAAAGCATGTTGCACTAATGGTCCACCCGAAGGTGCTTTTGTGTATTTTTGACTTTTTTCTTCCAACGAATGTGGCGCATGATCTGTTGCAATAACATCAATGGTGTCATTCAATAATGCTTTCCAAAGTGCATCTCTGTCTTTTGCTGTTTTTACCGCTGGATTCCACTTAATAAAATTACCTTTTGTTGCATAATCTTCGTCTGTAAACCACAGATGATGTATGCATACTTCGGCCGTAATTTGTTTTTCTTCTAACGGAATTTTATTGGTAAACAATTCCATTTCTTTTGCTGTTGACAAATGAAAAACATGCAAACGCGCACCTGTTTTTTTAGCTAATTCAATAGCTTTTGATGAAGATAGGTAACATGCTTCTTCACTTCTAATTAAATGGTGTTTTGTCACAGGAATATCTTCGCCAAATTCTGCTGTATAAGTGGCTAAATTAGATTTAATTGTGCCTTCGTCTTCACAGTGTACCGCAATGAGAAGCTTTGTTGACGAAAATATTTTTTCTAACGTTTCTTGATTGTCAACCAACATATTTCCTGTTGAGGAGCCTAAAAACAACTTCAAGCCTGCAACGTTTCTAGGGTTTGTTTTGAGAATTTCTTCCAAATTATCGTTAGTTCCGCCCATCATAAACGAGTAATTGGCATAGGAAGATGTTGCAGCTATTTGATATTTTTCTTCTAATAATTCTTGCGTTACAGCATTTGGAACTGTATTAGGCTGCTCAATAAATGAAGTAATTCCACCTGCCACGGCTGCTCTACTTTCCGAGGCGATTGTCCCTTTGTGTGTTAACCCAGGTTCTCTAAAATGCACTTGGTCGTCTATTGCACCTGGCAATAAATAACTGCCTTCTGCGTCTAAAACCGTATAATTAGGTTTCGCACTAATGCTTGTATCTATTTTAGTAATTAGTTCGTTTTCAATTAATACATCTCCTTCAAAGGTTTTTCCTTCGTTAACAATCTTAGCATTTTTAATTAAAAAGGTACTCATATGGGGGGTATTTATAAACTTTTTAAAATATGTTTTATTCGTAATAGTAACACGCCAAACACGGCTTCTCTGATAATGGCACCACTCATTTTTGATTCGCCAAGGGTTCGGTCGGTAAAAATAATAGGTACTTCCTCAATTTTAAATTTTTTGACAA
>NZ_CALFIG010000230.1 GCF_937876455.1 uncultured Flavobacterium sp. | reverse complement strand
CTGATTGATCCGGAAATTGTCCTGCACCTGATAATACGATTTCAAATGTATTATTTTCAGATGTAGAAATATTTATTGGTGAATCAAACCAACAAAAAAATTATTACAATGTTATAGTAAAGCATTATAAATTTACAAATCAAGTTGAGGAAAAATTAACCATAAATTCTGATGAGTTTAATAAAATACTTACCCAATTTAAAAAAATAAAAAATGATGATTTAATCAATACTTTTGAATCGGGATTAGACGGAGCGAAGACCTCAATTGAGGTAGGTACATTGCTTTATAATTCTATAAAATACAGTGTGTGGGGATTAAATAAAAAAGGTTCGAAAGAATTTATTAAAACGGTTCAAATGCTATTAAAAATTGCTAAAATAAAAATAGAGGACTTAAATTAATGAACCACTACAACCTAATTGATCTTATACTGCACGCCAATGTTTCCATTGATAAATTTACCAAAAGCAAGTGAGGTTAAAATGGAAAATTTGCCCAGTTTATAATTTGCGGCTAGTTCGCCAACATAGTTATTTTTTCTTTTTTCAATCGTATCTAACAATCGATTTACCACATCTTGTACAGGAATAGTTTCTTCTATAGCACCTTTTTCGCCAGAAACTTGGTAATCAAATGTACTCGTATTAAAAATAATACTACCAATTACTTCCACTTTTTTAATTTGTTTAGAAGCCGAAAACTGAAAATGAAACGTATCTATGATATTATTTATTTTATTAAGACCCAAATTACCAAATGGCGTTGAAATATCTAAAAAATCAAATCCAATTTCTTCTTTTGAGTAAAATGTTGTTAATGCAAAGTACATTTGCTTTTTTTCAAGTGAAGAAATGTATTGACTAATATTGTGCTTAATTCCAACACCAAAAACGGAATAATTACCATGCTTTAAGTTCGTTCTAAAAGAAAATCTTGTAAGTAATTCTGTGCCCAAGGGTAAGCCAATTGAAGCGTCTAAATAAGGATAGGTATTAAATTCTTTATTTATACCTTCTGGTGTTTTCAATCGCACTTGCTGGCCATCTAAATCGCCTACCAAAAAAATTTGATTATCGTTTCCTAAAGCAGTAGGGACAATTGCCGAGGTAGCGCCGTTTTCAATATGGAAAAATTTAAAATCTGAATTTTGAATCGTAAACTCTCTATCTTTTCCTGGAACTTTAAAAACATTAAAATGGAGTCCCGCATTTACTTCCCATAGCTTTTTTTTCTTTGCAGAATGCACCCATGACGATGTAGCTTGATATACTGCCGCATCTGTTGCAGGCGTGAAAAATTTATTTGAATACAAAAGGGCATCTTCTAAAAGATACCCTATTTGTTCTATTTGTGTAGCGTTTTGTGCTTGACAAAATGCTGAAAAACCTATTAAAAAGGTTATGTATAGACTTTTCTTTACCATCAATTAGGCGTCAATTTTTGCATATGCAGCATTCTTCTCAATAAATTCTCTACGTGGTGGAACCTCATCACCCATTAACATAGAGAACACTCTATCTGCTTCAGATAAACTATCAATTGTTACCTGACGTAATGTTCTGTATTCTGGATTCAAAGTTGTTTCCCACAATTGTTCTGCATTCATTTCTCCAAGACCTTTGTAACGTTGTACATTTGTACCGCCCCCCATTTCCATTGACAATCTATCACGTTGGTCATCATTCCAAGCATAGGCTTTTTTATTTCCTTTTTTCACTTGATACAATGGAGGTTGTGCAATATATACGTGTCCGCCTTCAATCAATTCTTTCATGTATCTAAAGAAGAAGGTTAATATAAGCGTAGAAATATGCGATCCATCGACATCGGCATCACACATAATTACTACTTTATGATATCTCAATTTAGTAAGATTAAGTGCTTTACTATCTTCTTCTGTACCTACAGTAACCCCTAAGGCTGTAAATATATTTCTAATTTCTTCGTTCTCAAATACTTTATGTTGCATTGCTTTTTCCACATTCAAAATTTTACCTCTCAATGGCAAAATAGCTTGGAAAAAACGATCACGTCCTTGTTTTGCTGTTCCACCTGCAGAATCTCCCTCTACTAGGAAAATTTCACATTTTGCAGGATCTTGTTCTGAACAATCGGATAATTTACCTGGTAATCCTCCACCGCCCATAACGGTTTTACGTTGAACCATTTCACGGGCTTTTTTAGCCGCATGACGTGCTTGAGCTGCTAAAATTACTTTTTGAACGATAATTTTGGCATCATTTGGATTTTCTTCCAAGTAATTTTCTAGCATTTCTGCAACAGCCTGTGAAACTGGAGAAACAACTTCTCTATTTCCTAATTTCGTTTTGGTTTGCCCTTCAAATTGAGGCTCTGCAACTTTTACGGAAATAATAGCTGTTAATCCTTCACGGAAATCATCTCCAGATATTTCAAATTTTAATTTTTCTAACAAACCTGAAGCATCTGCATATTTTTTCAACGTACGTGTTAATCCCATACGGAAACCTTGCAAATGCGTACCTCCTTCATGGGTATTAATGTTATTTACGTAAGAAAAAATGTTTTCGGTATAACTTTCATTATAAATTAAGGCTACCTCAACAGGAATTTCACCTTTGTCATTTTCCATTGAAATAACATGCCCAATGATTGGCACACGGTTTCCGTCTAAAAACTTAACAAATTCCTTTAAACCTTCTTTTGAATGGAAGGTTTCTGTTCTTGCTTCACCTTTATCATCTAAGTCACGCTTATCGGTTAAAGTAATGGTAATACCTTTATTTAAGAAAGACAATTCACGTAAACGGGCCGCTAACGTATCATAAGAATATTCTAAAGTTTGTGTAAAAATAGTACCATCTGGTTTAAAAGTAACGATAGTACCTCTTTTATCAGTAGTTCCTACTTGTTTTACAGGATAAAGTGCTTTTCCTTTTTCATACTCTTGCTCATAAATTTTACCTTCTCTATGAACTACGGCTTTTAAATGATCTGAAAGCGCATTCACACAAGAAACACCTACACCATGTAAACCTCCAGATACTTTATACGAATCTTTATCAAATTTACCTCCAGCTCCAATTTTAGTCATTACAACTTCTAAGGCTGAAACACCTTCTTTTTTGTGAAGGTCAACAGGAATACCACGTCCATTATCTTCTACGGAAATGGAATTATCTTCATTTATAATAACATAAATAGTATCACAATGCCCAGCTAAAGCCTCATCAATTGAGTTATCAACTACTTCATAAACTAAATGATGTAAACCTCTTACTCCAGTATCTCCAATGTACATTGATGGTCGCATACGTACATGCTCCATTCCTTCTAACGCCTGAATACTATCTGCTGAATAATTGTTGTTCTTTACTTCTTCGCTCATAATTATAATTCTAAATGTATTTTTGTCTAACGAGCAAATATAAGGAATACTGACCTATTTTTTCAATAATTTACAGCATTAAAAAGATAAGTTTTCAACAAATTTAAAGAGATTATAAACATCTATGAGAAACTAAAAAATAGCTTCAATTTGATAAGATACTTGATTAAGCTGAAAAGCGTATCCCTTTTTTTGTCCCAACAAGCATTCGCCCAATGGGGATTTTGGAGAAATTGCAAAATAAGCTTCGTCATTTACTACTATTTTTGGCAAAGCCGTAGCGATTAAGACCTTTAAATGATTTGTAACGACTAAACTTCCTAAAACAGCTGATGTATTACTTTTTTGGTGTGCTTCAATTTTGGTTAAAATTTGATATTGCGCTAGGGCTTCTTTCAATTTTTGACCTATTTTTTCTTGTTCAATATGTAGTTTAGAGAGCGTAGTTTCATGTTTATCGCCTGCCGAACTTTTGGCATCGTTTTGCGCATCATTAGTTAATGAATCAATCAAATCTTGATAAATGTCAATTTTATCTTGAAGCAGTATCTTGTACTTTTTAAACAATTCTGATTTTATAGCTTCCACTTACTCTTTTTCTTTAGGTTCAAAATTGAGAGGCAACATATTTCCAATTTTTTGGGCACCTAAATCGCCACCAAAAATAATTTGATCTCTGTGTGTATTATTTCCAAAATCATCTACATAAAACTCCTCTGTGTTGAATACAATTTTAGATTGATTGCTTTTATTATAGAGTAAATTGTACGCAGCAAAAAAACGATTTGTAGTCAATTCATCTGTTTTTAAATAATTTCCAGTTACTTTAACTTTATAAAAGCCATTTTCTTTTGTTATTTCAAAATAATCTTTGCCTACAACAGGTAAACTTCCTTGATACAAAATAAACGTTTTTGGATTCCAACTCTGCGTAATTAATGTTTTAAACAAATGCATCTGCGAACCATAATATACTTTAGTTCTATTTTTCTTTTGTTGTTCAGAACTTGAAATTTCTATAAACTTGGAGGTACCTAAAAACATACTTTGCACTATATCATGTTCCGAAATACTTTTTCTGGCGAATTTTACATAAAAGTCATAAATTTCAAATTCTATTTTGTAGCCTAAATACGCATTTTCAATTTGTATAGGCTCAAAACTCTTTGCAATAAGCATATTTTGTTTTTCATCATATTCTAGCACCAATGCATCTTCATTCAGAATTTTACATTGCTTACCTGCTTTGGTAGTTCCTAAAAACTGTTTTCTAAAAATTTCTAATTTACTTTTTCTTGAAAAACCATCATCTACAATTGTTACTGCTTCAATTTCATTTTCTTTAATAGCCATCGTAATATCAAAAAATTTAGCTTGATAAGGATTTGAAATTAGAATATCTTCATATCCCATGAATCTGATGATTAAAGAGGTATTAAATTTTGTTGTAGCAGTAATTTTAAAATATCCTTCCTCATTTGTACTTGTTCCAATAGAAGTTCCATCAAGATAAACAGAAACGCCATTTAGGGGTTTTCCATCTTGGTTACTCACTCTTCCTTCTATATTTTGACCCATAGAAAGAATTGTAAAAAAAAATATAAATACTACTTTAGAAAAATACATATTGTTTAAAAATCAAACTTGTAACTAGCACCTAAAACTACTTGAATACCTTGTACCGAGAAGTTTGCCCAACTTTGATACGCTTGATTGGCTAAATTATTTCCTTTTAAAAAAGCAGTTAATCGCTTGTTGTATTTATAGCCTACGTGTGCATTTAAATCAAAATAACTATCCAATGTTTGTACTTCTTGAGAAAATTGCGGTGGAAAAATGGCAAGTAATGATTGTGTTGAAATCAAGTCTTTACGTTCTCCCACAAAAAACAACTGCAAGCCAGCATACCATTTATCGGTAAATTCCGTCTCAAATGAAGTACCTAATTTTAAAGTAGGTAAATTCCAAGCATAAACAGCTTTTGAAGTCGTATAATTAAAAAACGTACCTTGAATAGCAAATGAAGTTGTTTTAGAAAAATCGGCCTTTAACTCTCCGAATAGCGATAACGTTTTGATATCATCATAAATAACTTGAAACGAATTTGAATAAGCATATGGACTTGGATTACTATAAAAATTAAACGTATTTGACGTAAAAAGTGGTTTATTTTTTTCATTAATCATGGCCCCACGAACATTAAACGAAACCGAATTAGCGAGTTTTCCTTTCATTCCCACATATAAATCATAAGATTGGTCTGTTGGAGCAATAAATAAGGTTGGTGACACAAATGGATTTAAGGACACGTAATCGGCATATGAATTTTGATGTAAATTTCCTTCAGCACCTGCATAAGCAATCATTAAATCACCTACTAAACGATATGACGCTTTTATATTTGGATATACAAAAAGTTTTCCTTCTTTCTGAGAATCATTGGTTTGGCTAGCATAAAAAACACCTGCACCAATTTGAATTGATAAATCTTCTTGCGTATACATGAAACTAGGCTTTGTCCCAAAAATCAAAGTATTGTATTTTATAGCTTGAGATATCAATGCATTTTTTTCGAAACTTCCACCTACATAATCAAGAACAAAATCGGCCTTAATTTTTTGATCAAAAAGAGTCACATCAATTTGAGGTTTTACATAAAATCTATTTTCTCCTGAGCCAAATTTATCTGAAAAACGTTTAAATTGAAATTGACCTGACGACAATAAACCATCTTTAGCCTCCATTCTACCCCCTAAAGTCAAACTAGTATAACTTTGTTTTGGCTGAATTGCTGCTATCATTTCGTCCGTAAAAATTGCTGTTTGCAACGGCAATCCGTACCAATTTATAATTTGATTTTTAACACCTAAGTCTATATTCCATTGCCCGTTACGTGTTCTATTTCCATAAGTTCCATCGAAAGATGTTGTGCCAAAATTAGAATCTAGCGGTGTGTTTTTTATATTACCCTGAGAAGATAAATGTCTAACTAAAGCGCCTACATAATTTGTACGATTTAATTGCTGTGTAACAAAAACCTCTGCATTAAGCGTACCGTAATTTCCTCCGCCTAACAACGCATAATTAGTGAATCCCTTTTCAAATTGTGTTTGATCTACGGCTGCTGCCTTTCCTTTTGAAGGTACAAAAGTAGAAGCAACTGGGAAAGAGAAAATCTGATACAAAATTGGCAACTTTGGCTCTGCTATTTCCTTATCCAAAGAAGGAGTTTCCTTTACCTTGAATGCATCAGAAATGGTAGGCGTATAAGGCTTTACAATATTTACTACCTCGTCACCAATATTTTCATCTTTCTTTTGAGAAAATCCTTGTTGAAAGAGAGTTAATAGTACTATATTTAAAATTATTTTTTTCATCTTGTTTGATTTTAATCTTTAAAAAAAATAGAACAAAAAACGGATTTATTATTCTGTTATTGACGAATTTCTTTTTGCTTCTTCTTCTTTAATTTTATCTAATTCTGTTTGAGCCTCTGTAATTACATCTTGAAACTCAGTATAATTATCAATTACGCTTTTTAGTATCTCCGTAGCTTGAAAACTATCTTGTAAGGCATAATAATTTTTAGCCATTACAAGTAATGCTTTTGCTGCAAAATATTTATACCCTGAATACATGGCCGCGTATTTTTCTATGGTTTTATTAGATGCATCGTATTTTGCTTCTTTATTTTTAAAATAAGCTTCATAATACAAAGCTTCCGCCGCTAATTCGCCTTTAGCTATTTTTTGAAGTTTAGCATAGGCTTCTTTTGCACCCGCTTCATTATTTGTTTTTATAGCAGAACGGGCAATAATTATTTGTGCATCACTTTTAATACTATCTTCCGTTTTTGGGTTTTTCAATACTTTATCAGCATAAATTTCTGAATTTACATAATCTTGTTTTGCATAATAACATTTCATCAAATTTGCTTGTGCAAAAGTCTTGTTTTGAGGATATTCCGCTTGAATTTCAAGATTAGTCAAAACCAAAATCGCGGATTCTGTATTTTTTGCTTTTAAATAAATTTCAGACAAACGAACTAAAGCTTGTTCTGTATATACATTTCTAGATTGGTTAGCCACATATTCATAATGAGGTATGGCATTTGACTCTAATTTATCTGCAAAATATAACTGTGCCAAATAAAAGTGAACTTTCAAAGCATGTTTCCCACTTGGAAATTGACTTAAATAACTTGTAAATCCAGCTATAGCCTGTTTGGCATTATTAGCTACATATTTCTTTTCTGCAGCTTCATACATATCATCATCTAACTCGGCATCAGAAACATTTACAAAAGTTAATGTTTTAACCCAAATAGCATATTCATCCACTTTACCATTGCTCACATAAATACTTCTTGCTGTTGCTACTGCCTCAATAGATTCAGGTGAATTTGGAAAATCGGCTACTAATTTTTTTAATTTTACAATAGCGGCCTCATCTTTGTCTGTATTGTAATAAATTAAACCTTGTTTCAATAAAGCTTTTGGCAAGTATGAACTATTCTTATGATTAGCAACTAACGCGTCAAACGTAGCTATGGCTTTATCATTTTGCTCTTCCGCTTCGTAAGTTGCGCCCAATTCATACAGCGCATCGTCTAAATATTGGGATGACTTATAGGTTTGAACAAACTTGCTTAAGTCTTCAATTTTTCTATCATTTTTATTTACAAATCCATAGCTCATTCCTTTTTGAAACGCAGCATAATCAGCATCTATACATTTCAATTCAATAGCTTTATTGTAAGCGTCCATTGCTGGCCAGTATTTTGAAGAAATAAAGTTACAATCTGCCATTCTTAAATAAGCGTCTGTTAACCTACTTTTATCCTCTTTATTTTGATTAATAAAAGCTAAATAATAGGGAATTGCATTTTCATATTCTTTAATTTTGAAATAGGCATAAGCTAAATTATAATTTGCATTTTTAAATTCTGGCGAATCAGGTGCATCGGCTAAAGCTATATATTGCTTATAGGTTAATACGGCTTCTGAAAATTGATCTAAGCTATACTCGCATTCTGCTTTCCAAAAAGTGGCTCTAGCAGTAACTTTTGTATCTTTATTTTCAGAAAGTGACTTTTTAAATAAATTGTATGCTTCTTGATAATTTCCATCTATAAATACCTCTAAACCTCTATAAAACGTAACTTTTTGATACGCTCCCTTGTTCTCGGGACTTCTATTTTTTTCTAACAATACTAAAGCTTCGGTGTAATTTTTAGACGTTATATAAGAATTAATGAGTAATTCTTTTAGTTCGGCTACTGCTGCATTTGTAGAATACTTTTCTAGAAATACCTTAATCACTTCAGGTGTAGCTAAATAAGGATTACCAATTTCATAACTCAACTTCACATAATTTAAGTGTGCATCTTCCTGAATTTTTGCATCAAAAGTCATTTCAGATGTGGTTTTAAAAGCATTTAAAGCCTGTTGTTTTTTATCTGTTTTTAAATAACTTTCAGCCAAATGATAATACGCATTTTGGGCAATAAAATCATTGCCTTCAATTATTTTATTAAACTGACTAATTGCATTTTCATAGTCTTTTTGTTGGTAATACGTGTAGCCCAATTGATAAAAATCTGTGTTTGACCATTTGCCATTTTTTCCTTTGTAAGCAAGTAAATAAGGTAATGCTTTATCATATTTTTTAAGGTTAAAATAACTTTCGCCAATTATTTTTGACAATTCGCTTTTTTCTATTGCATTTAATTTTTTTAATTGAGGCTCGGCTAAATCAATAGCTTTTTGGAAATTACCCAATTTAAAATTCATATCGGCTTGAAAGTAGCCCATTTTTTCTTTGTATTTTTCTTGGTCTGCTACTTGTCCAAAAAAATCATTAGCTTGCTCATAATTGTTTTCATCATAAGCTATATAGCCTAAATAATACTTGGCTTGACTCCCATATTCTGGAGAATTAGAAACTTTACTTAAGTATTTTTTCGCTTCCTTAGAATTTTTAATTGCAAAATTAGCATATCCTTTTTGGAAGTTAATTTTATCTAACTCATTCTTTGTCAGATACTCTTCGCTACTTTTCTCATACCATTTCAACGATTGAGAATAATTTCCTTCGGCAAAATAATAATGGGCTACACCTAGATAAGCTTCATTTTGTTTTGTACTTGTAGGATGATTTTCAATGAAACGCTCCATCAACGCATCCGCCCCCACTTGATTGGTTCTAATGGCGCAATTAGCAATATAAAAATCACAATCAGCGACTAATTCTTGATTGGTTGCATGTGTTTTTACTTGATCAAAAAGAATTTGAGCTGCTTGAAATTGTTTTTCTTTATACAACAAAACGGCTTTATTAAAATCCTGATTTTCATTTGAATATACAGCTGTTTGCTGTGCGCTAGTCCAAGTAGTAACTAAAACTAAAAGTAATGTATTTAATCTAAAAAAAGACATCATAATCTTGCTTGTTTAAAGTTCCAAATATATCAAATTACTAGCATTTTTAACGCAAAAAAAACAGGAAATATTGTTTAGTTAGTCGTTAAATATTTATACGAATTATTTTGTTTAGCGAGTAATTGTTTATATTTTTACACATTAATTACATTTTACTATGAGTCAAACGATTTTATCTTTAAAAGACGTTTCAATATATCAAGATTCAAATCTTGTATTAGCCGACATCAATTTAGATGTTCATAAGGGCGATTTTATTTATTTCATTGGAAAAACAGGTTCAGGAAAAAGTAGTTTCTTGAAAATTTTATATGCAGACATTCCTTTACGAGAAGGAACAGGAACTATTGTAGATTATGATTTAAACACGTTACAAGAAAAAGACATTCCGTTTCTAAGAAGAAAAATTGGTGTCGTTTTTCAAGATTTTAAATTATTACCAGACAGAACGGTTAAAGACAATTTATTGTTTGTTTTAAAAGCCACAGGTTGGACAGACAAAGAAGCAATTAACGGAAAAATAGAAGAAGTGTTAGAAAAAGTAGGTATGGAAAATTATGTTTCAAAAATGCCTCACCAATTATCGGGGGGTGAACAACAACGCGTTGGTATTGCACGCGCCTTACTTAATGATCCAGAACTTATTTTAGCAGACGAGCCAACAGGAAACTTAGATCCTCAAACGAGTATTGAAGTTATGGAAGTATTAAAAAGTATCAATCAAAATGGAAAAACCATCATTATGGCCACGCACGATTATGCTTTATTATTAAAATACCCATACAAAACACTTAAATTTGAAGACGGTAAAGTCTATGAAGTTGTTCAAAAAACAGTGTAACATTTTTATAAAAATTTTTACTAATCAATAAACTAAAATAAAACTATGAATGAAGTAATCAAAAAAAACGGAATTAAATTTGGAATTATTAGTGGACTAGTATCTATTGTAATAGCCTTGGCTGTATATTTAATTGATTATAAACTTTTTGCAAGTAGTGCGGTAGGGGTTATTTCCATCCTATCAGGTATTATAATTAGTATTTTACTTTTTGTTTACACGAAAAAGGAGTTAAATGGTATCCTTTCATTTAAAGATGGTTTTACTGTCTATTTTATTTACACTATAAACTCAATAGCTATTGCTACTCTATTTAATATTTTACTTTACAATGTAATTGATCCTGAATTAAAAGAAAAAGTAACTGAAATTATCATTGAAAAAACTGCCGAAATGATGAAATCTTTTGGAGGTTCAAATCAAATGTTAAAAGAAACTATCAAGCAAATGAGAGAACAAGATCAATTTTCAATTTCTAATTTAGCCGTAGGTTCTATTTGGACAGTAGCATTATCTTGTATTTGGGGACTTATACTTGCGGCCATTTTCAAATCAAAATCAACTAATTCGCCATTTAACGAATAATGAATATATCAGTCGTAATACCTTTATTAAACGAACAAGAATCGTTACCGGAATTATGTAAATGGATAGAAAAAGTTATGAGTACTCATAACTTTTCTTATGAAATCCTTTTTGTAGATGATGGAAGTACCGATCAATCTTGGCAAACCATTGAAACCCTTTCTAAAGAAAACAATGCTATAAAAGGCATAAAATTTTTACGAAACTATGGCAAAAGCCAAGGGCTTCATGCGGGCTTTGCCAAAGCACAAGGCGATGTAGTAATTACTATGGATGCCGATTTACAAGATAGCCCAGATGAAATTCCAGAATTGTATGATATGATTATGAATCAAGACTATGATTTGGTTTCGGGTTGGAAGAAAAAAAGATATGATTCTGTTGTAGCGAAAAATTTACCTTCAAAATTATTTAATTGGGCTGCCCGAAAAATTTCTGGAGTAAAATTAAATGACTTCAATTGTGGCTTAAAAGCCTATAAAAATGTGGTCATTAAAAACATTGAAGTGTCGGGTGAAATGCATCGTTATATTCCTGTATTGGCTAAAAACGCTGGTTTTTCAAATATTGGGGAAAAGATAGTAATTCATCAAGCGCGAAAATATGGTAGTTCAAAATTTGGAATGGATCGTTTTGTAAATGGCTTTTTAGACTTGATTACGATTTGGTTTATTTCAAAATTTGGTAAACGTCCTATGCACTTTTTTGGGTTATTGGGCACGTTAATGTTTTGTATAGGTTTTGGATTTGCTTTATATTTAGGAATAGACAAATTATTTATTCATACTAAAGCGCGTTTAATTACTGAAAGACCACAGTTTTACATTTCTTTAACTTCAATGATTATAGGTACACAATTATTTCTTGCTGGATTTTTAGGTGAAATTATATTACGCACAAAAAGCAACGAGGAACGCTATAAGATAAGTGCGGAGTTGGGAGTTGAAAGTTAGGCATTAGAAGAGAAAATTAGTACCCTTTTAATTTATACACGCCATGAAACAAGTAGAAACTATTAAGAAAATTCATTATATTAGAAATCACAAAATGGTGTTAGATTTTGAATTACGTAATGGAAAAAACAAACAAAAAGAAATACAAAATAACAAACCTAAAATAGGTTTTAAAAGTTAGAGCATGCATATTGAACAAGCCATATTAGACAAAGCAAACGAGTGGATGACCTCCACATTTGACAGCCAAACTCAGCAAGAAATTGAACGAATGATTACTTCTGCTCCAAAAGAGCTAGAAGACTCATTTTATAAAAATCTAGAGTTTGGCACGGGTGGTATGAGAGGGATTATGGGTGTAGGAACGAATAGAATAAATAAATATACATTAGGAAAAAACACCCAAGGTTTGGCTAATTATTTAAAAAAATGTTTTCCTAATGAACCTTTGAAAACAGTTATTGCATACGATTGTCGTCATAACAGTGATACACTTGCAAAAACAGTAGCTGATGTGTTTTCAGCAAATGGCATTCAAGTATATTTATTTTCAGAATTACGTCCTACTCCAGAATTATCATTTGCAGTCAAACACCTTCACTGCCAAGTAGGTATTGTTTTAACGGCCTCACACAATCCGCCAGAATACAATGGTTATAAAGTCTATTGGCAAGATGGTGGTCAAATTGTTCCACCACAAGATGCTGAAATAATTAAAGAAATAGAATCGTTACACTATGAAAACATTAACTTCAATGGTAACGAAAGCCTAATAACTTATATCAATGCAGAAATAGATGAGGCATTTATCAATTCAACGATTGAAAATGCTAGTTTTTCAACACCAAAGGAAGCAAAAGAGAATTTAAAAATAGTATATACTTCGCTGCATGGAACATCTATTAAGTCCATACCTGCCGTATTAACAAAGGCAGGATATACAAATCTAAATATTGTAGCAGCACAAGAAATTCCAGATGGAAATTTTCCTACCGTAAAATCACCAAACCCTGAAGAACCTGAAGCATTAACAATGGCATTAGAGTTAGCTAAAAAAATTGATGCGGATATTGTTGTCGGGACAGATCCAGATTCGGACAGATTAGGTGTGGCCGTAAAAGATTTATCAGGCAAACATATTTTATTAAACGGAAATCAAACCATGGTTGTGATGACTGCTTTTTTATTGGAACAATGGAAAAGAGCAGGAAAAATAACTGGGAAAGAATTTATTGGTTCTACAATTGTGTCCACACCTATGATGTTAGAATTAGCCGAAGCATATGGGGTAGAATGCAAAGTAGGACTCACAGGATTCAAATGGATTGCAAAAATGATTAAGGATTTTCCAAATCAGAAATTTATTGGAGGTGGTGAAGAAAGTTTTGGTTTTATGGTAGGTGATGCAGTTAGAGATAAAGATGCAGTAGGTGCTACCCTACTCGTTTGTGAAATAGCTGCTCAGGCAAAAGCAAATGGAAAATCATTATATGAAGAATTAATTAACTTATATCTAGATTTTGGTTTATACAAAGAGCATTTAATTTCTATTACTAAAAAAGGAATGGATGGAGCGAATGAAATTAAACAAATGATGATTGACTTACGCGAAAATCCGTTAAAAGTAATCAACGGACAACGTGTGATTTGCATTGAAGATTATCAACATTCAACAGCTCGAGATTTAATAAACAATGAAACCTTTGAATTAGATATTCCAAAATCTAATGTATTAATATATTATTTAGAAGATGGAAGTAAAATTTGTGCACGACCAAGTGGAACAGAACCTAAAATTAAATTTTACTTTAGTGTACAAACAGACTTACTCTCTTTAAAAGAATTAACAGAAAAAGAAGAAGAATTGGGTCACAAAATTCAATGTATAATTAGTGAAATGAAATTAAACTAATGGACAACAACTTAAAAAAATTAATTCCGTTTGCCTTACAATATAAAAGCAACATTTTAGCAAATATTGTTTTTAATATTTTTTATGCATTCTTTTCTACCTTATTAATGGTTTCCATGATTCCTACACTTAATGTGTTATTTGGAATCAATGAAAAAATAACAAAAGAACCTGTATATAAAGGGATTTCAGAAATTAAAACCTATCTAGAAGAATATTTAAGTTACAAAGTAACTACATTGACAGAAGAAAGCGGCTTCAAATATGCACTTCTATTTGTCATTTCAATTGTCATAATAACTGCTTTTTTAAAAAATATTACCAATTATTTTGCTTCCTATCACGTAACACAATTACGAAACGGGGTATTGAAAGATATCCGTGAAAAACTATACAAAAAGATTATACATTTACCTGTTTCTTATTATTCCGAAACAAGAAAAGGTGACGTCATGGCAAGAATGTTAGGTGATATAGGTGAAGTACAAAATTCTTTTTTTCAAGTACTTGAATTAGTCGTAAGAGAGCCGCTAACAATTTTATTTTCGATTGTTACCATGTTCATGATAAGTGCTAAACTTACCCTTTTTGTATTTGTTTTTATTCCCGTTTCAGGATTTATAATATCTCGAATTGGAAAAAATTTAAAATCTAAATCCACTAGAGCGCAACAAGAAAACG
>NZ_CALFIG010000229.1 GCF_937876455.1 uncultured Flavobacterium sp. | reverse complement strand
GAGTTCAGACGTGTGCTCTTCCGATCTCTACATAATTCCAACGATTCATTTTTTCTTTAAAAATTAAAATTCCAATACTACTGCCTAGTACAATTACGCCCATATTCATACATGCAAATACAGTTGATGGACTAGTGGCTAAAACTTGGTGTGCTTTAATGTAAAAGGAAATATTACCAAAGTTTAAAAGTCCCACACCAATGCCCCATGAAATTACTTGATTGTTGAATGTTTCTTTTTGTTTGATGAGGTAATAGCCCAAAATAAAAAGCGAAATTAGAAATGCACCAGGAAAAACCAAGAATAATAGTTCTGTGAATTGTAATTCTTTTAAACTGGCCACTTGTTTAAATAATATATCAATACTTCCAAAACCAAGTAAGACAAGAAGTAAGAAATGCCATTTTTTGTTTGCTCCATTTTCAGTGTTTTTTTTGCGATAAAAGGTTAGGAAAATAGCCATAAAAGCCAAAATAATACCTATCCATTTGTAGTTGTTAAACGTTTCTTTAAGAACAACAAACGAGAAAAAAAGAGGTAAAAATAAGGACATCCTTTGTGCAATGTCTGTTTTTACAATACCACTGTATGTAATCGCTTTAGCCTGAAATAGGAATACAATGGGTAACAACAGGCATAATGAAAGGACAATACTAGTTGATGAAAAGCTTAAATTAGTTTTAAGTTTTGGCTCGTATATCAATAACGTCATTACCCAAGCTACTAGATAATTAATACTAATAATTTGGTAAAAACTGTATTGCTTTTTTTTGGCTAATTTTAATAAAATTCCAACAGCTACGCTACAAAAAACACTTAAAATTACATAAACCATTTCAAATTGATTTTAAATGCAATAATACAAAAAAATAAGCCCTGATTACTCAAGGCTTATTTAGTTTATTATTTTTTGTTGTCAATCCATTTTCTAGCATTCACAAAGGCTTCTAACCAAGGCGAAACGTCGTCTTTTTGTCCTCTGTCTGGGTAATTTGCCCAATTCCACGGGAACGTAGAACGCTCAATATGTGGCATCATGACTAAATGACGACCGGTTGTATCGCATAGCATCGCCGTATTATAATCCGAACCATTTGGATTGGCTGGATACCCTTCATACCCATATTTTGCAACAATATTATATTGATTTTCAGGCATTGGTAACTTGAATTTTCCTTCACCGTGCGAAATCCAAACCCCTAAAGTAGCACCTTCTAAAGTAGAAAGCATCACCGAGTTGTTTTTTTGAATTTTCACAGAAGTAAAACCACTTTCGTGTTTGTTAGAATCGTTGTGTTTCATTTTTCCGTGCACCTCGTGTTCTGGATTAATAAGTTCTAATTCCATCATCAATTGGCACCCGTTACAGATTCCAACAGAAAGTGTGTCTTCTCTTTTGAAGAAGTTTTTTAAGGCGGAATTGGCTTTCTCATTGTATAAAAAAGCACCTGCCCAACCTTTTGCCGATCCTAATACATCTGAATTAGAGAAACCACCTACAGCACCAATAAATTGAATGTCTTCTAAGTTTTCTCTTCCCGAAATTAAATCGGTCATGTGAACATCTTTTACATCAAAACCAGCTAAGAACATCGCATTTGCCATTTCACGTTCAGAATTACTTCCTTTTTCACGAATAATGGCAGCTTTAGGTTTTGCACCAGCAGGAATTACAGGTAATTTTCCATCAAATTGCGATGGAAATGTAAATTGTAACGCTTGTTTATCAAAATTCTCAAAACGTTCTTTTGCTTTGCTGTTTTTCGTTTGTTTTTGGTCTAATAAATAAGATGTTTCAAACCAAGTTTTTCTGGTTTCTGTTACCGAGAAGTTAAACGAATCACTAAAATTAGAAATTGAAACGACATCACCTTCAGTAACATTTCCGATTTTAAAAAGGGTTATGCCGGTTGCTTTAAATGTAGCTTCAACTTCTGCATCAGCTTGAAAAACCACTCCGATATTTTCATTAAATAACGTTTTAACAGTATCGTTTTCTCCTAAAATACTTAAATCGTATGATGCACCTAAACCAATTTCAGCGAATGACATTTCTAATAAAGTAGTAATCAAACCACCACTACCAATATCGTGTCCGGCTTTAATTTTTCTTTCTTTAATTAACTCTTGTAAGGTGTTGAATGCTTTTTTGAAAAACGCAACGTCTTTAATAGTTGGTGTTTCATTTCCAACTTTATTTTGCGTTTGATAAAATGAAGAACCGCCTAATTTAAATGTGTCTTGTGATAAATTGATGTAGTAAATTGCTCCGCCATTACGTTGTAAAACAGGTTCTACTACTTTAGTAATATTCGAACAATTTCCTGCTGCCGAAATAATAACCGTTCCCGGTGCAATAACTTCGTCATTCGGGTATTTTTGTTTCATGGATAAGGAATCTTTTCCTGTTGGAATATTGATTCCCAATTCGATAGCAAAATCAGAACATCCTTTTACGGCTTCGTATAAACGGGCATCTTCGCCTTCGTTTTTACAAGCCCACATCCAGTTTGCCGATAATGAAACCGATGCTAAACCGTCTTTTAAAGGCGCCCAAACAATATTTGATAGCGCTTCAGCAATAGCATTTCTACTTCCAGCCACAGGATCAATTAAAGCTGAAACAGGAGCGTGCCCAATGGAAGTCGCAATTCCTTCTTTTCCTTTATAATCTAAAGCCATTACACCTACATTATTTAAAGGTAATTGTAACGGACCTGCACATTGTTGTTTGGCTACTTTTCCACCTACACAACGATCGACTTTATTGGTTAACCAATCTTTACAAGCCACGGCTTCTAATCGTAAAACGTGATTTAAATAGGTTGGAATTTCACTGGCTTTATATTCCGAATTACTATACTTTCTAGTAATTGTTTTGTCGTTCATCATGGTTTTTGGCGAACTTCCAAAGAAATCTTCTAAAGCATAATCCATAGGTTTTTCACCTGTCGATTTTGATTCAAAAGTAAATCGATGGTCGTTGGTTACATCACCCACTTCATACATTGGCGAACGTTCTCTATCGGCAATGCGTTGTAACCTTTCGATGTCTTTCTGACCAATAACCAATCCCATTCGTTCTTGCGATTCATTTCCGATGATTTCTTTTGCAGAAAGGGTAGGGTCACCTACAGGTAATTGATCTAAATTGATTAAACCACCTGTTTCTTCTACCAATTCCGATAAACAATTTAAATGTCCACCTGCACCATGGTCGTGAATTGAAACTATCGGGTTGTTATCGCTTTCTACCAAGCCACGAATAGCATTGGCAGCACGTTTTTGCATTTCTGGATTGGAACGCTGAATGGCATTTAGTTCAATTCCTGAACCAAAAGCGCCTGTATCTGCTGAAGAAACGGCGGCACCACCCATTCCAATTCTATAATTTTCTCCACCCAGAATGACAATTTTATCACCTGCAGTTGGTTTCTTTTTTATCGCTTGGTCTAACTTTCCATAGCCAATTCCACCCGCTTGCATAATTACTTTATCGTAACCTAATTTGCGCGCTGCTTCTTCGTGTTCAAAAGTTAAAATAGAACCCGTAATTAATGGTTGTCCAAATTTATTTCCAAAATCGGATGCACCGTTTGAGGCTTTAATTAAAATATCCATTGGCGTTTGGTATAACCAATCTCTTTCTTTCATGTCTTTTTCCCAAGGGCGTTCTTCATTTAATCGAGAATACGATGTCATGTAAACGGCTGTTCCGGCTAAAGGTAACGAACCTTGTCCACCTGCTAAACGGTCTCGAATTTCACCTCCCGAACCTGTTGCAGCGCCATTAAATGGTTCCACTGTAGTAGGGAAATTATGTGTTTCTGCTTTTAATGACAGTACCGAATCAAATTCTTTTTCTTCGTAAAAATCTGGTTTGTCGGCACTTTTAGGTGCAAACTGTGTTATTTTTGGACCTTTAACAAAAGCTACATTATCTTTATATGCCGAAACGATATCATTAGGATTGGTTTCAGATGTTTTTCTAATTAATTTGAATAACGATGTTGGTTTTTCTTCGCCATCTACAACAAAAGTTCCGTTGAAAATTTTATGACGGCAGTGTTCTGAATTGGCTTGTGAAAAGGCAAATATTTCAGAATCGGTTAGTTTTCTGTTTAATTTAGTAGCTAAATTATTTAAATATTCGACTTCTTCTGTGCTTAAAGCCAAACCTTCCGATTTGTTATATCCCGCAATATCGTCAATTTCTAAAATGGGTTCAGGTTGAATATTTATGGTGAAAATATCTTGATGTAATTCGGAATATTTTTGAAACAACATCGGATCAAAATCATTGAAATCAGAACTTACTTTTTCAAATTCTTCAATTCTGATAATTCCTGAAATACCCATATTTTGTGTAATTTCAACGGCATTGGTACTCCATGGCGTTATCATACTTGCACGAGGTCCAACAAAAAAATCCGCAAGTACGGATTTTTCTATTTTATGTGCATTTCCAAAAAGCCAATTTAATTTGTTGATGTCTTCTGTCGATAAGTTGTGTTGCGTTTGTACCGCAAAAACCGTATTAGACTGATTTCCGAAGAAATGAATACTCATTGTGTTGTTGTTTTAATTCCTTTTCGGCTATAAAATTAGCGCATAAAGGGTGTGTTGTTGTTTAAAATGCAAATTTATTTTAAAATGTTTGAACAAACAAAAAATACATTCAAAGATACTAACAAAAAAGTTCCATTTATTAACGATGTTTTAATTGAAAATAATAAAGTTATACGCCCCGATATCGGTAGCACCTGTTCGTGGTTTATTTAATATATCATTAAAAGTAGAATAGCTTGTATTTGCTGTGCCTTTCGCGGCAGATTGTTCGCCAATGATGAATTCATTGTTTGCTGTATTTTTAAAGTAAGGCTTATTCGTTATTGAGTTTGATGCAATAATACAGTTAGCAAATTTGGGGTTTGTAGCAAATTGATACAACGTATTTGTTCCATATTGATTGCTACTATCAAAGAATTTGATTAAACAATTTGTAAATTGATAATTGAAAGCCGTACCATTTTTTTGCAAGGCTAAACTCAAATTAGCACTTCCGTAAAAAATACAGTTTTTAAAATTTGCTGTTTCTAAAGGTGTAGGCACATTATTAATCTTATCATCGCTCACTACCAAACACGTTTGATTTGGAGTACTCCAATAATTAGCAAAAGTACAATGTGTAAAATCATATTTTCCACCAAAAGTACAGGCTAAACTAGCTTGTCCACAATTGTTAACCACCACGTTTTTACCAGTAATATTTCCGGTTCGGGCAAGAATACCTACATTGGTACAATTGTAAATTTGTGTATTGCTAAGATTTAGGGTAGGTGTAGCAGTTCCGTCGTTGCCTGAAACTAAGAAGCCTACAGTAGCATTTTTTATAGTTAAATGATTTATTGTATTGTTTTTGCTTCCAGGCAGTAACCAAATTGTTCCCCATTGTCCTGCAACGTCGCTGTATTGTGGTTCAAGTCTGTCGCCTTCAAAAATGACTTCATTTTCAAGTTCATCTGTGGTTGAATGGTTTCCATTGACAACTAATGAGGCGTTTTCTGAAACGATTAACCCCGAATTAGCATGAAAATGCACACGTGCCCCAGCATCAACAGTTAAGGTTTGATTTTCTGGAATTTTGGCATATCCATAGATAACATAAGGTTTTGTATTTGTCCATTGTAACTCATTGCCGTTTATAGGGTCAGATGTGCTTAAATTACTTCCTGTAATGGTTATTGGGTTATTATTTGCATCTACACCCAATTGAATTTGCTCATAGGTATAATTTGAAGGACTACCCGATCTTGAAGGAAAAATAAAATAAGCATCTTGAATTAAAGTTACCAATTCTACTTTTTGAAAGTTAGTGAAATCTCCAAATTGGATTTGATCTGTATATAAAAAATCAGTAGGATTAGCATCTGCAATGGATGAGGTCATTTCTACAAAAATAAATAAACTATCATTTGCTAGTAATTCTATATTTTCAAATTCTTTTCCTGATAATCCGTCAACCATAAGACGGTATTTTGAAGCTTGACCTTTCGCTAATCGTACTTTAGGAATGGCAATGTTTTTATTGCTTTTATTGTACACTTTTAGGGTATATGTACTTGAGCCTATATTTGAAAAAACGGTATCAAGATACACCGTGTCTTTTGAAAAAGCTAAATTACCAATAGAAGGTTCAAAGGTAAATTCACTTCTACAAGAGCTTATAATAGCTGTTGTTACAAGAATTAGAAAAATAAAAAAATTGCGCATCATTTGATTTTTGTTCGGTAAATATAACGATAAAAGTAGAAATTTGGTATGTTTACATATCAAAAACATTATTTGTAACTTTGCTAAAAAAAGAACATGCTACCAAAAGAAGAAATGCTACAATTATGTAATCAATGGTCCAAAAACACCTTAATGGAAACGTTAGAAATTGAGTACATCGATGCAGGAGAAGATTTTTTAAAAGCACAAATGCCTGTAAATTCTAAAGTACATCAACCTATGGGATTGTTACATGGGGGAGCCTCTGTAGCTTTAGCAGAAAGTGTAGGAAGTGCCGCTTCATTACTGTTTGTAAATCCTGAAAAACAAGAAGTTAGAGGAATTGAAATCAGTGCTAATCATGTACGTTCAAAACGAGAAGGCATGGTGTATTGTACGGCAAAAATTGTACATAAAGGCGCGAGTATACACGTATGGGAAATTAGAATTGTTGACGAACAAGATCGATTGATTTCAATATGTAAATTAACCAATATGATTTTGTCTAGAAAATCTAGCTAATGCAAACAATACTTCACAAAGCGCAACATTCTATTGTAAACAAGCAACCTTTTGTTTTGTATGTTAAGCCTGATGAAACTATTTTAAACGGTTGGTTTCAAAAAAGCACTGATTTGATTGCATTTAAAGAGCAAGAAGGGTTCGTTTTTGCAGGTTTTAATGCGGCTAATAGCATTGTTTTTCCATTGACCGATTCGGATGTTTTTAAAGAAGAATTTGATTTTGAAACCCCTATTAATCCATTGCAAATTGAAATTACAACTGATGAAAAGGCTCAAAATGAATTTCAAAATTTAGTTGAACAAGCTGTAGCTGAAATTCAAAAAGGGACTTTTGAAAAAGTAGTTTTGTCTAGAAAAATTGAAATAAACCAAGATATAGACCTTATACAATCTTATCAAAATATTGTAAAAAAATACCCCACAGCATTTCGATATTTATGGTTTCACCCCGAAGTTGGCTTATGGATGGGTGCTACACCAGAGCAATTAGTGAAGATTAAGGCTAAAAAACTAGAAACAGTTGCTTTAGCGGGTACGCAAGTATATGCAACAGGTATTCAATGGCAAGAAAAAGAACGTGTAGAGCAACAATTGGTAACAGATTATATACAAAATAGCGTTGAAAAACGTGTACAAGCATTACATATTTCAGAGCCGTTCACACACCAAGCGGGGCATTTAGCGCATTTAAAAACAAACATTACCGGAGTTCTATTGCCCAATGTTTCAGATTTAGATGTAATTAGCGCCTTGCATCCCACTTCAGCTATTTGTGGCATGCCGTTAAAAGCAGCACAAGATTTTATAAATACAAATGAAGGATACGATAGAAAATACTATGCAGGTTATTTAGGCGAATTTAAAATACAAAACCAAACCAATTTATTTGTAAATTTGAGGTGTTGTGAGATTGTCAATTGCACTATCAATCTCAACAATCAATATACCGTATCTATTTATGTAGGTTGTGGCATCACAAAAGACAGTGAGGCTTACAAAGAATTTGTAGAAACAGAAAATAAAGCCAAAACGATTTTGAGCGTTTTACGTTAAATGTATAATTTTTTAAACCATTTATGATAAAAATACTACTACATACAGTTTTAATATTTATTTTATATTCTTGTAAAAAAGAGTCCAAATTAGAAGTTGTTGATAATAATGCATTAAAAATTAGTCCAATTGCTCTCGAAAAATCTAAAGATAACCATTCTAAAATTAAACTTGATTTTTTTAAAGCTGTTCCTGATACAATTGATGGATGCGGAGAGTTTTATACAATTGAAAGTGAAAAAGATGAAAGTCAAAATTTTATTTTTTTATCAAATTTTTCAAGTTTTGGAATTATAAAAGTCAATGGTAAAGATGTTTTTTTAGAAAAAAAACCAACTAAAAGTAAGGCTATTTCAGATGATGAAATTTTTAATGAATATGAAGGAATTGGTATTAAAGTTATTATTAAAACTAAACTAAAAGAACGATTTGATGAAGGTGGTTTTTATACTGGAACTTTGAAACTGATTTATAAAAATGATGAAGTTGTATATAAGATTAAGGGAGAGTCAGGTTGTTAGATATAAATATTTGCAAAACTTTTTAAACTAAAAACATGAAATTAGATATACTCGCTTTTGGCGCACATCCAGATGATGTAGAATTAGGTTGCTCCGGTACGATTGCCAAAGAAATTTCTTTAGGTAAGAAAGTAGGTATTATTGACTTAACCCGTGGCGAATTAGGTACGCGAGGTTCAAAAGAAATCAGAGAACAAGAAGCTACTGCTGCTGCACAACTTTTAGGTGTTTCTTGCAGAGAAAATTTAAATTTTAGAGATGGTTTTTTCGTTAACGATGAAATACATCAATTGGAAATTATAAAAATGATACGCAAATATCAACCTGAAATTGTATTGTGCAATGCGATTGATGACCGACATATAGATCATGGAAAGGGCAGTAAGCTGGTAAGCGATGCTTGTTTTTTATCGGGATTAACTAAAATTGAAACGCAACTAAATGGGCAAGCACAAGAAGCTTGGCGCCCAAAGGTCGTATACCATTATATTCAATGGAAAAATATTGAGCCTGATTTTGTAGTTGATATTTCGGGGTTTATGGATAAAAAAATGGAGGCTGTTTTAGCGTATGGTTCTCAGTTTTATACTGAAAAATCTAGCGAGCCCGAAACACCTATTAGCTCCAAAAATTTTATTGAGAGCATTCGCTACCGCGCCCAAGACTTAGGCAGACTTGTAGGTGTGGCCTATGCCGAAGGATTTACCGTTGAAAGGTATTTGACCGTCAATTCGTTAAGTGATTTGAAATAAAAAAGCAGCTATTTAGCTGCTTTTTTTAATATATTTTTACAAAGGTGAATATTTAATAATTAAGATAATTTAGCAAACGATTGTAGTGAGACTGCTGGATTGCATAGATTTATTATTCTTAATTACAATATTTTTTTATTATGTCATAAGCATCTACATATCCAAGTTCACCAGCTCTACTAAAATCGATACATGCATTATTGTAATCCTTTATAAATAATTTTACGAGACCTCTTTGAGCATAATAAAAACCTTTATTTGGTTCTAGTTTTATTGCAATATCATAATCCTTTAATGCTCCATCATAATCTTTTAATGAACTCTTACAACTTCCTCTTTGAGTGAAAGCAAAAGCATCATTTGAATTCATATCGATGGCTTTATTAAAATCATTAATAGCACCTCTATAATCATTTAACAAAATTTTATTAGAACCTCTAAAGCTATAATACTCTCTTTTATTAGAATTTAATTCTACTGCTTTAGTAAGGTCTGAGATAGCCGAAGCATGGTCTTTTAAACTTGATTTTGCAATAGCTCTTCTGTAATAGCATTCTTCTACATTATAATTTAACTCAATAGATTTGGTAAAGTCTTCAATAGCACCTAGATAGTCATTAATATTTGACTTACAACATCCTCTTAAAAAATTGGTACTGGGTGAGTATAAACTATTAGTATCTGGATTTAATTCGATTGCTTTATCGAAATCTAAAATAGCTCCTTTATAATCACTTAAAATGAATTTACAATATCCTCTTGAGCTATAAGCAAAGCTTAATAGTTTATCTTCAGGCTTAGTATTGATTGCTTGTGTGAAATCAATTATTGCTTCCTTATGCTCCATTGATTCAAGTTTTTTTACTCCACTACTTATAAAGTCTTCAGCAGATTGTCCATAAGAATATGTAATAAATAAAAAAAGGAATATGATTGTTTTAGTTGTTCTTTTCATAACAAATTCATTTTTTCAAAAATATAAATAAAAAGTTAAATAGTGTATTTTTTGGGTTTTTAGTATAAACATATATTTGTATAATAAAATTTAATTTTCTGCTTTTTTGCTTTTTTGAAAGCAATTAATTATTAAATAAGATTTACTAAAAAGAAGGTTTGACCGTCAATTCGTTAAGCGATTTGAAATAAAAAAAAATAAAAAACCTTTGCAGGATAGTTGGAAACAATTATATTTGCACTCGCAAATGAGGCTATGCTTTGTTTGTTTAAACAAATGGTGATTGTAGCTCAGTTGGTTAGAGCGTCGGATTGTGGTTCCGAAGGTCGCGGGTTCGAGACCCGTCTTTCACCCAAAGCCCTACAGTAATGTAGGGTTTTTTTGTTTTTATCCTTTTATTCTTAGTACATTTGTGTCTATGGCAAACTGGACATCTTACATTAAAGAGTATCAAAATTACCTCAAATTAGAACGAGGTTTGGCTGCCAATACCATCGAAAATTATTCTTTTGATATAGAAAAATTAGCTATGTATTTGTCTGAAAATCAAATAGATGTTTCGCCAATAGCCATTTCGGAGGAACAAATACAAGCCTTTATTTATCACATTGCCTCTTTCGTTAATCCTCGCTCTCAATCGCGCATTATTTCTGGTTTAAAAAGTTTTTTTACCTATTTGGTTTTTGAGGAATACAGAAAAGACATGCCCATGGAACTTATTGAAGTGCCTAAAATAGGTAGAAAATTACCCGATACGTTGTCTACAGAAGAAATTGATTTGCTAATAGGTGCTATTGATTTAACTACCTTAGAAGGCGAACGAAATAAGGCCATGTTAGAAACATTATATAGTTGTGGACTTCGTGTTTCAGAATTAGTGTCTGTAAAAATATCCGATTTGTTTTTTGAAGAAGGCTTTGTAAAAATTACCGGAAAAGGAAATAAGCAGCGTTTTGTGCCGATTGGGCAATCCACCCAAAAATACATTACGCTATACAAGGAACAAGTACGAACACATAATGTTATTCAAAAAGGATATGAAGATACGTTGTTTTTAAATAGACGTGGCAAGCAATTGACACGTGCCATGGTGTTTACTATTATTAAAGATTTAGCCAAAAAAATAAACCTTCAAAAAAATATAAGTCCGCACACGTTTAGGCATTCTTTTGCTACGCATTTACTTGAAAACGGTGCCGATTTGCGTTCAATTCAGTTAATGTTAGGGCATGAGTCTATTACCACGACTGAAATTTACATGCATTTAGATCGTAAGCATTTGGCACAGGTCATGGAAACGTTTCATCCGAGGGGTAGTAAATAAAAAAAACACTAACGTTTTGCTAGTGTTTTTGCTTTTAAATTATGTGATTTCTCCTTTGTCGAAATGACAACGAAAAATTAATCCTCTAGTAAAACTTCTAAAATACTAATTGCTGCTTCGCTAATTTTAGTTCCAGGACCAAAAACCGCTACGGCACCTGCATCAAATAAAAATTGGTAATCTTGAACAGGAATTACCCCGCCCACAATAACCATTATATCATCTCGACCATACTCTTTTAATGCTGCTATCACTTGTGGTACTAATGTTTTGTGTCCTGCCGCTAGAGAGGAAACACCTAAAATGTGCACGTCGTTTTCTACTGCTTGTTTTGCTGCTTCTTGTGGTGTTTGGAATAAAGGACCAATGTCTACATCAAAACCGACATCGGCATAACCTGTAGCAACAACTTTTGCCCCACGGTCATGGCCATCTTGTCCCATTTTTGCAATCATAATACGCGGACGACGACCTTCTTTTTTTGCGAAAGCATTAGCTAATTGTTTTGCTTTTTCAAAACTTTCATCATTTTTAATTGCTGCACTATACACGCCACTTACTGATTTAATTTGTGCTTTATATCTACCGAAAACAACTTCTAGCGCATCACTTATTTCGCCTAAGGTTGCTCTATTTCTTGCTGCTTCTACCGCTAAAGATAGTAAATTTTCTTCACCCGAGTTTGCAGCCTGCGTTAATTTTGCTAAACATGCTGTAACTTTTAGTGTATCTCGTGAGGCTTTTGTTTGTTCTAAACGTTCTATTTGTTGTTTGCGCACCATTTGGTTATCCACATCTAAAATATGTAAGGGATCTTCTTTTTCCAAACGGTATTTATTTACCCCTACAATAATATCTTGACTGCTATCAATACGCGCCTGTTTACGTGCGGCTGCTTCTTCAATACGTAATTTTGGAATTCCGGCTTCAATGGCTTTCGTCATACCACCTAATTCTTCTACTTCTTGAATTAAAGCCCAAGCTTTTTCTGCAATTTCTGCGGTCAAACTTTCCACATAATAGCTTCCTGCCCAAGGGTCAACAGTTTTACAAATTTTAGTTTCTTCTTGTAAAAAGATTTGAGTATTGCGGGCAATTCGTGCCGAAAAATCGGTTGGTAAAGCAATGGCTTCATCTAATGCATTAGTGTGTAATGATTGCGTACCACCAAAGGCAGCAGCGGCGGCTTCAATTGTAGTTCGAGCAACATTGTTAAAAGGATCTTGTTCGGTTAAACTCCACCCAGAAGTTTGACAATGTGTTCGTAACGCAAGTGATTTTTCGTCTTTTGGATTGAATTGTTTCAATAGTTTTGCCCAAAGCATTCTACCCGCTCTCATTTTGGCAATTTCCATAAAATGATTCATACCTATAGCCCAGAAAAACGATAGACGAGGAGCAAAGGTATCAATATCCATTCCTGCAGCTAATCCAGTGCGAATGTATTCTAAACCATCTGCTAAAGTATATGCTAACTCAATATCTGCTGTAGCTCCTGCTTCTTGCATATGATAACCCGAAATGGATATCGAGTTAAATTTTGGCATATTTTTACTCGTATATTCGAAAATATCGGCTATAATTTTCATCGAAGGCGTAGGTGGATAAATATAGGTATTTCGCACCATAAACTCTTTCAAAATATCATTCTGAATAGTTCCCGATAACAGGTTAGGTGCTACCCCTTGTTCTTCTGCTGCAACAATATAGAAGGCCATAATGGGTAAAACCGCACCATTCATTGTCATTGACACCGACATTTCATTTAATGGAATTTGATCGAAAAGTACTTTCATGTCTTCTACTGAATCAATGGCAACACCTGCTTTTCCAACATCGCCCATCACACGTTCATGGTCAGAATCGTAACCACGGTGTGTCGCTAGATCAAACGCAACGGATAACCCTTTTTGTCCAGCAGCAAGATTTCTTCTGTAGAACGCGTTACTTTCCTCAGCGGTTGAAAATCCCGCATATTGTCTAATGGTCCAAGGTCTGCGAACGTACATAGTGGCATAGGGACCGCGTAAATTAGGTGCAAAACCAGCTCCGAAACCAAGGTGTTCTAAATTAGAAATGTCTTCTTTAGAATAAGTTGGTTTTACTTCAATATTTTCGGCAGTTGTAAATGAGTTTGAAGAAACTTCTAACTTCTGATTTTTAACTTCTACCTTTAAATGTTGTATATCTTTTCTCATGACTATTGCTCTTGAGCTAATCGTTCTTGTTCTACTTTTTCTGCCAATCGTTTTTCAATAATTGGAGTGATTAATGTTTTTCTAGCGTTTTGTTTTACGAAAGGGAATAATTCCAACTCATTTTTCATTCTGTCGTTTTGATTAGGATATTTATTTGTTCCTATTAAAACTTCTTTTCCTGTATCAAAAAGTTCTTGTTCTTTTTGTGCACTTTCGTTTATTTTTCTTTGGATAGTTCCTTCAATGAGTTGGGTAATCAAGCCGCCATTTGCTTCAACATCTTTAAATAGTTCTAGTGCTTTTTCGGCCAATTGTTCGGTTAGCGTTTCAATATAATAGGCACCATCTGCAGGATTGTTGACTTTATCAAAGTAACTTTCATTTTTGAGAATCAGTAATTGATTTCTTGAAATTCTATCACCAAATTCGTTGTCTTTATGATAAATGGCATCGTAGGCTAAATTTGCTACTTCATCAGCTCCGCCCAAAATGGCAGCCATACATTCTGTTGTGGTGCGCAACATATTTACATTATAATCATACAATGTTTTGTTGCGTTTGGTTGGTGTTGCAATAATAGTACAATCAAAATTGTGGTTGTATTCTTTTGCTAATGTATTGAATAAGAGTCTTAAAGCTCTTAGTTTTGCAATTTCAAAGAAGTAATTTGTTCCTATTGCAACCTCAATAGTTATAGGCTGATTTAGGTTTAAAATTCGATTAAAATATTCATTTACATGTGCTAATGTATAAGCTAGTTGCTGTACACTAGTTGCACCCGCATTTTGATACGTTTGTGTATTGATGTTTATAAATCCGTTTGTTTCTTTTGAAGCGAGGATGTTTAATGCATCAAAATCATCATTTTTATTTTTAAACCAGTTACCGTCTTTTACCAGTTGCCCTATTGGGTCTAGTAATAGAATACATTTGGCTTTGTTTTTAAGTGCAAATTCATTGATTTGATCACAAAAAGAAACGGATAAAAAGGGTAAATTAAAGTAATATGTTATCGACTCAATAGGTAAGTTTTGCATTAACTCCGCAAGTACACAATTTTCATTTTCAATAGTAAAATAAATACTTTCTGCACCTCGCTTTAGTGTATCAAGTGCTTTTGCATTTGATTTTGCTATATCGTGCACAAATATTTTTTGCAGAATTTTAAAACTA
>NZ_CALFIG010000228.1 GCF_937876455.1 uncultured Flavobacterium sp. | reverse complement strand
ATGATAAATTTCAATATCATTATTGTCTATACAATTTAAACTTTTGAACCAAAACAAGCTAGCATTTAAAGGATTTTTAGGTGACAGACTTAATACTTTATTTTTATAATCATCACTAATTATAAAACCTTTTTCGCTATCATATTCGTATGAAAAAAAATTTCGTGGTTGATCAATTATAAAATCTTGTGTGTTTTCAAAATATGCAATAAAAACTGATGTCAAAATTAGATTTGATTTAAAAACATCAGGATTTAGTAATTCTGACATTTTTTTTAAATTTTCATAAGCTTTATTATTCTTAATTGTCATATTTTAAAAATATTTGATATACCTATCTAAGATTATTTAAACACCTAATTTAATAGAAAATTAAATTAACCTCTATTTAATTAATTAATATTCAAGTTTTAAGAAAAAAAATTAAATTAAAGTTAATAATAAAATTACTAATGGTGGAAATATGATTACCAAAGTATACCAACCATAACATGTCCACCAAAATTTACGTTTAATCATTTTTACTTCATCATTCGTAATTTCCTTGAAATAAGAACGATGACTAATTTTAAAATTATCATAATCAATTGGAGAATGATTTATAAATCTTGAAAGAATTGATTGATATTCATCTGATAACTGCTTGCAAAAATTTAAAGTTTCGAAATATGATGCCGAATCATTTAAAGTTTTAAATGTTCTTAACTTATTATAAAGAACACTTAATTCTAAACCACAATCGTGAAAAGACTTTGCTTTTAACTTATAATCCTGGCTACTTTCGTATTGAACTAGGACCAATTGTAAAATTGAAAGTGCAGTAACATAATAATTTATTAAATTTAAATTTGTTACATTATTTTTAATATTATAGACAGCTAAAAGACCTGCTATAATTAAATAAGCAGACATGATTGAAAAACTAATATTTGACATATTAGATATTTTTGTAAGTCTTTTATCAGCTTCAAATCTAGCTCATTTGGTTGACCATATTTTATAGTTAAGCTCTTCTAAAAAACTCTTCTCAAGATACTCTTTTGAGCCTGTAAAAATTCCTTTTTTCTCTTCCATTGTCTAATAATTATTTCTTCCTATTCTACTCCTTCACAAACAACCTCGTTGTATATTTCTCATACAACTCAAATAAAACTCCACGCATTTGTTTTCTATTGTGAAAACTTTTTTATTTTAAGTTGCACCAAGTTTAACTTATTTTATCGTTCAGGCTTAGTGCCATTTACTATTTGTTTAATTGTAAAGCTTTATACCAATAGTAAAACGCTTCAGTGTTGTTCTTTTTTAATTTATTTAATTTGTTGTATTGTGTGTCTTCGATACTCCAGTCTTTTATTTCGAGTGGATTTGTAAATCGTACTATTTTAACTACTTCCTCATTTTGTAGTAATTGGGTTAGATAGGCCACTTTAGCAGCTGCTGTTATGGCTTGATCTATTCTGAATTGTTCAATGGGGAAGTTAGTGAAATTGACAACACCCTTTTGTAATTGTTTGAAGTCTTCTGATTTTTCATTTCTTTCGGCTAGGGTATAGCACGCTTGCCAGGTATCTTCTAGTACTTCTTTAGCGGTTATGTCTAATTTTCGGAAACCTATTTCTTCTTGGACTACTTTGTTGTAGCTGTTTTTTACTACCGTTAAATCAGTTATGTTATCGAATAGAAAAGCGATGTCGTATAGTTGTTTTATAATTTCCGCAGCTCGATTTTTACTGTAGAGTATTCCGGTTGTTTTAGGAGCGAAAGCTGTTAATTTATCTCCTAGAATGGCATCAAATGTTGGCATTGTGATTGTAACCTCATTACCATATGTGATTAGCCAAGGGTGCTTTATTGGAACTTCTTGCGTTTCAGGATAGGGATTGGGAGTGTAAAGTAGGTCTAACAAAATGGGTTCTATATTACCATCTATTACACTTTTATAATAGGCTTTGAAATGTCCTATTGGTGCATCGGGTGTGTGTTTGCGGTTGTTGTCGTCTTCCCAACTCAAGAATATTTTATCGTCCACTATTTTTTGTAAAACTGCGGTTATTTCTTTTTCGGAATGTTCTGTTATTATGTCGATGTCGATTGAAAATCGTTTTGGTTTTTCGGTTGCTAAGACT
>NZ_CALFIG010000227.1 GCF_937876455.1 uncultured Flavobacterium sp. | reverse complement strand
GTTCTCTCGCATCAGCCGCACTGGGATAAACAACTTTATTAGATTTATTTAAAAGTGTATTTACAGTTTTGAAATTTGTATAAGGGCCAAAATATTCCGAACCGTCTTTAATCATTTTTCTTGTCGAAAAAACGCGTGGAAAAGGTTCTTTTTTAATGCAAATCCAAGGATAGGTTTTGTCGTCCTTTAATAATACGTTATAGTGAGGTTGTAATTTTTTAATTAAATTGTTTTCTAGTAAAAGCGCATCTGTTTCGGTAGGAACAACGATGTGTTTAATGTGCACAATTTTTTTTACTAGTACTGCTGTTTTGTAATTATCATGCTGTTTTGTAAAATAAGATTGTACTCTCTTTTTAAGGTTTTTAGCTTTTCCTACATATAAAATCTTACCGTCTTTGTCATAGTATTGGTATACACCCGGACTGTCGGGTAAAGTTTGAATTTGAAGTTCTACGGGATTAAGCGTCATGAAAAAGAGTTATTTCTTTTACAAATTTATAGAATTTAAATCTAAACGCGGCCAACTATTTTTAAAAAGGTTCCTCGTTTAGTTTAGATATAATTTTAGTATATTCGCAAAAAGGAGTCTTAAAAATGACTAAAAAAGAAGTAAGACAAAAGTATAAATTGTTGCGACAAGAATTGCTTACAGACCAAGTGGAGGATAAGAGTTTAGCAATTGCTAATCAAGTATTAAAACTAGACTGTTGGGATAAAACTACTTACCATATTTTTTTACCCATTGTTTCGCAAAAAGAAGTCAATACCGAATACATTTTACAAATTTTAGCAGGAAAAGATAAAAATGTAGTGGTGTCTAAAGCTGATTTTGATACTAGAGAAATGACGCATTTTTTATTAACCGATGCGACTATTATTAAAGAAAACCAGTACCAAATCCCAGAACCTATTGATGGTATTGAAGTGCCAAGTGCTAAAATTGACGTTGTTTTTGTTCCCTTGCTCGCCTATGATAAATTAGGAAATAGAGTAGGTTATGGAAAAGGTTTTTATGACAAATTTTTAGCTTCTTGCCGCCCAGATTGTATAAAAATTGGCCTGTCTTTTTTTCCCCCTGAATCACATCTAGAAGCTGTTGATTTACTTGATGTTAAGCTGGATTTCTGTGTAACACCAGATGCTATTTATCGGTTTTAACACTTGCTTTAATTACTAAATATAAATATAAATTACTATATTTGTTCATAACCCTAAAAAATTAAACTATGTTACAAACGTTTCATTCTACAATAGCTTATGCGGTTTTAGCATTGTTATTGGTTTCCACAATTAATGCCTTTATGGGTATTTCAGCAAAAAGAAATTTTACAAAAAACGACAGAAGTTTAGCTTTAGTAGCATTAATTTTTAGCCACATTCAACTTCTTGTTGGACTGGTGCTTTGGTTTACTTCTCCTATAGGTAAAGCAGCTTTAGGACAAATGTCAAATTCTGCATTAAGACTAACGGCTATGGAACATCCGTTAATTAATATTATTGCACTGGTACTGATTACAATAGGTTGGTCAAAACATAAAAAAGAAGAAAGCAGCAACGGAAAATTCAAGAAAATTGCTTATTTATATGCTATAGGTTTAGTGCTGATTTTATCAAGAATTCCATGGAGTTTATGGTTTCCAGCGTCTTAAATTAAATTTCTTTTACGTTCGTTTTTGTGCGCAAAATGCCTAAACCGTTTAAAATGAAAAAATTAGTATATATACTTCCATTACTTTTTGTGTTCTTTCAACAAAAGGATAAAGTAAAAACAACGACTGATCCTCAAAAATCTGGAGTGAAAATAGTTGTAGATACGATTAAAAAAGACACCTTAAAAGCAGTTGAAAAACTAGAGATGTACCACAAAGGGGCACATGCATCTTATTATGCTAATCGATTTAATGGAAGACGTACGGCAAGTGGTGTTAGGTTTAGTAATAAAGGGCTTACTTGTGCGCATCGAAAACTCCCTTTTGGAACCAAGTTAAAAGTAACAGGAGTAAAAACAAAAAAGGTTGTTTATGTTACGGTTACTGATAGAGGCCCTTTTCACAAGAATAGACACATTGACTTAACAAAAAAAGCTTTTGACATGATAAAGCCAGCGTCATATGGCGGCCACATTGAAGTGGATATTGAATTAGTTAAGAAATAATAAAAAGCCTTTTACCATTCCGTAAAAGGCTTTTCACTTAAATAAGCATTGTAGTAACGCTCATCATGGGTTACTTCTTCTCCAAGCCAACTCGGTTTTTCAAAATTTTCGTCGGCAGTTGTAAGTTCTATTTCTGCAACAATCAAGCCTTTATTTGCCCCTTCAAACACATCTAGTTCAAACACATGTGTTCCTTTTTGAATGGCATAACGTGTTTTTTCAATTACGCCTTTTTCGCAAAGCAAAAGTAAGGCCTCGGCTTCATGTAATTGAATTTCTTTTTCCCATTCAAAGCGAGTAGTGCCCGTGGCGTCACTTTTTCCTTTTATGGTTAAATAGCCTTTATCGTTTTTTATTCGAACTCTAACCGTGCGTTCAGGATTACGATTTAAATACCCTTGCGCTATTTTGGCTTCAGCATATGCTTCTGAAATACCCGCTAAAGAAGTAACTAAAAATTTTCGTTCAATTTCTTGCATCTTTTTTAAATCTTAAAAATCAAAATAACGGAAAAAATTAGAATAAACAGCTGTTTTTATACCTAAAAATTTCTGTAATTTGTGCAACTTATGGAAGTTTTACAACGAAAAATAATACATATTGACATGGATGCTTTTTATGCTTCTGTGGAGCAACATGATTTTCCAGAATTAAAAGGAAAACCCATTGCGGTAGGTGGAAGCGAAGTGCGAGGTGTAGTAAGCGCTGCCAGTTATGAAGCACGAAAATTTGGCGTAAGAAGCGCCATGAGTGGTGTGCAAGCTGCTCGTTTATGTCCGACATTAATTTTTGTAAAACCCCGTTTTGACAGGTATAAAGAGGTTTCAAAACAAATTAGAGAAATTTTTTTAGACTATACCGATTTAGTTGAGCCACTTTCGCTTGACGAGGCGTATTTAGATGTTACCGAGAATAAAAAAGGCAATCCAAGTGCTTCTTTACTTGCGCAAGAAATTCGAAATAGAATTTTTGAAAAAACCGGATTAACTGCTTCAGCAGGGATTTCGATAAATAAGTTTGTGGCAAAAATAGCTAGTGATTACCATAAACCCAATGGACAAAAAACGGTTTCTCCTGCTGAGGTTGAAAGGTTTGTTGAACAGCTTGATGTAAAAAAATTTTATGGAATAGGAAAAGTTACGGCTGAAAAAATGTACCAACTGGGAATTTACACGGGTAAAGATTTAAAAAGCAAAACACTTGACTATTTAGAACAACATTTTGGTAACAGTGGGCAGTCCTATTATAATTTATCGAGAGGGATTAGTTACAGTCAAGTAAAACCAAACAGAACGATTAAATCGATAGGTGCTGAGCGAACGTTTAACGAAAATTTATCTTCAGAAATTTACATGGAAAGCCGTTTGGAAAACATTGCAAATGAACTAGACAGACGGATAAAGAAATATAAAATTGCAGCTAAAACAATTACATTGAAAATAAAATATTCTGATTTTACACAACAAACCCGAAGTAAAACACTTGCTTATTTTATTGCCGATCAAAGCTTGATTTATGATGTTGCAAAAGAATTATTATACCAAGAAAAATTAAAAGACTCTGTGCGTTTGTTAGGGATTTCCATGTCTAATTTAAATACCAATCAAAAAAAGCAAGTGGTAGTACAATTGAAATTTGAGTTTTAATTGTTGCGTTCTGTTTCTAATGCAACACTTTTAGCTTTTAAGAATAACACTTCGGTGAGCTGAGTGTTTTGATTTATTAACTTATTCACACCACGCGATAGGAATCGCGCGTGAGCGGGGCTTTATGCAGCACAGTGTTTTAATCGCTAATTTCTGTTTCTAATGCCACTCTTACAACATATTCAATAAGTTGGCCGCTTGAACTAACACCTCTTCCGCCCATTGCTTTTCCATAGGTTTCAAATTCATTGTGTTCGGTAGAATATTTTTCTTCATGAGCACTGCTATTTGTGCTCATTCGTTTGATGCTGCCTGTTTTGATATTTGCACTTGTTGCTAGTCTTTTTGTAATGTCTATAGCGTCTTTAACTGCAAGGTCTTGTGCTTGTTTTAATAAATCTTCCGAATTAGTGTTAAAATAAGAAACAGTTTGAATTTTATTGAATTTTGTTTTTAAAAGTTCTTCGGTTACATCTTGCATTTTGGTTAAATCTAACAAGGTAAAAATAATTTTTTGAGAAGATTCAAAACCTACAAACACTTCTTTACTTGTCTTGCTGTCCCATTTATAAGATTTATTTGTAGCAATAAGACTTACTTTTATGTCAGTTGTGTCTTTAACGTATTTTTTTATACAATTTTTTACAGCTTCAGTTGTTTTTTGGTTTTCGGTTACAGCCTCTCTAAGTGTGGGCTTTATGTGTTCAAGTTGTATGGTTAAGGTCGCTGCATTTGGAAAAGCAGAGGTTTTGCCTAGTCCATTCACTTGAATGGTTTTTTGTGCAAATGTAAATTGAGTAGCGAAAAGAATAAAGAAAACGAGTTTTTTCATAAAAGATGTTTTTTTATTGTAAACGAAACACACCTATTTATATTGTGTTTTTGTATAAAATATAATTTCCTTAAATCGGGTAAATCGTCTATATTTGCAGATTAATAGCTTCTATAAGCTATTGGTAACAGTTGAACTTGATATTCGATTTGAATAATGAAACACATTAGAAATTTTTGCATTATTGCACATATTGACCACGGAAAAAGCACCCTTGCCGACAGATTACTTGGGGCAACGCAAACGGTAACTGCTCGTGAAGAGAAAGCCCAATTGCTTGACAACATGGATTTAGAGCGTGAACGTGGCATTACCATAAAAAGTCACGCCATTCAAATGGAGTATACTTACAAAGGTGAGCAGTATATTCTAAATTTAATTGACACTCCTGGTCATGTGGATTTCTCTTATGAAGTATCTCGTTCTATTGCCGCTTGCGAAGGGGCTTTGTTGATTGTAGATGCCGCTCAAAGCATTCAAGCACAAACCATTTCAAATTTATACTTAGCATTAGAAAATGATTTAGAAATTATCCCTGTATTAAATAAAGTTGACTTGCCTTCTGCTAATCCTGAAGAAGTAAGTGACGATATTATTGATTTATTAGGCTGTAAACTTGAAGATATTATTCATGCTTCTGGAAAAACAGGTTTTGGTGTAGAAAATATTTTAGCTGCTATTATTGAAAAAATTCCTGCTCCTAAAGGAAATAAAGAAGAGCCTTTACAAGCTTTGATATTTGATTCTGTTTACAACCCATTTAGAGGAATTGAAGTTATTTTCCGTGTAGTTAATGGCGAAATTAAGAAGGGTCAAAAAATTAAGTTCATGGCTACTGGGAAAGAGTACTTTGCCGATGAGGTAGGAACGTTAAAACTGAATCAAGTACCCAAAGAAAAAGTGTCAACGGGAGATGTGGGTTATTTGATATCAGGTATTAAAGAAGCAAAAGAAGTTAAAGTTGGGGATACAATTACCGACGCTAAAGAGCCTACTCAAAACATGGTCTCTGGTTTTGAAGATGTAAAACCAATGGTGTTTGCTGGTATTTATCCGGTAGATACAGAAGATTATGAAGAGTTAAGAGCCTCTATGGAAAAACTGCAATTGAATGATGCTTCATTGGTTTTTACAGCAGAAAGTTCGGCAGCATTAGGTTTTGGTTTCCGTTGTGGTTTCTTAGGAATGTTACACATGGAAATCATTCAAGAACGTTTAGAACGTGAGTTTAACATGACGGTTATCACTACTGTTCCGAACGTTTCATATTTGGCTTATACCAAAAAAGAACCTGAAAAAGCTATTGTAGTAAACAACCCAAGTGATTTACCAGAACCAAGTAAGTTAGACCGCGTAGAAGAACCTTATATCAAAGCAACTATTATTACGAAATCTGATTTCGTGGGTAACGTAATGAGTTTGTGTATTGAAAAAAGAGGATTGATTACCAATCAAACGTATTTAACTACAGAGCGTGTGGAGTTAAATTTCGACATGCCTTTGGCAGAAATCGTATTTGATTTTTATGACCGCTTAAAAACGGTTTCTAAAGGATATGCTTCTTTTGATTATCACCCAATAGGTATGCGTGAATCTAATTTAGTTAAAATGGATATTTTGCTGAATGCAAATCAATTAGATGCTTTATCTGCGTTAATTCATGCTGACAATGCCTTTACCATAGGTAAAAAAATGTGTGAAAAATTGAAAGAATTAATTCCAAGACAACAATTTGAAATTCCTATTCAAGCATCTATAGGTGCCAAAATCATCGCGCGTGAAACAATAAAAGCTTTACGAAAAGATGTAACGGCTAAATGTTATGGTGGAGATATTTCGCGTAAGAGAAAATTATTAGAAAAACAAAAGAAGGGTAAAAAGCGCATGCGCCAAGTGGGGAATGTAGAAATTCCGCAAGAAGCATTTATGGCAGTTTTGAAATTGAACGATTAAAAAAGGAGGCAAATTTTGCCTCCTTTTTTAATATGTATATAAATTAAATAGTTATTCCATTTCAGAAACACGAAGTGTATTAACCATTCCCTTATTTGCAATAGGCATCGCTGCAAGATTGATAATCATATCTCCTTTTTTAACGTATTTTTTATCTTTACAAATCTGATTGATTTCTTCGATAGTATCGTCTGTACTTACAAATTTATCATAGTAAAAAGCTCTTACACCCCACAATAAGTTTAATTGTGTTACAATTCTTTTGTTTGATGTAAATACTAATATGTGCGATTTTGGCCTCCATGCTGAAATTTGAAATGCAGTATACCCACTGTTTGTTAATGTTGTAATTGCTTTTGCATTAATATCGTCTGCCATTAAAGCCGCATGAAAACAAACAGATTTTGTAATAAATCTAGAATTTCTAATGTTTGGTGCATTATGAGGAACTTGAATTAAAGAAGAATCTTCTACGCTTTGAATAATGTTTGACATCGTTTCTATTACTTGAACGGGGTAGTTTCCTACTGAAGTTTCTCCTGAAAGCATTACGGCATCCGCCCCATCCATAACAGAGTTTGCTACGTCATTCACTTCGGCACGTGTAGGTGTTAAGCTAGTAATCATAGTTTCCATCATCTGTGTAGCTACAATAACAGGTATACGAGCTGTTTTTGCTTTTAGAATTAATTTTTTTTGAATTAGAGGCACTTCTTGCGCAGGCACTTCTACTCCTAAATCCCCTCTAGCTACCATTAATCCGTCACAGTTTATGACGATTTTATCAATATTTTCAACGGCTTCTGGTTTTTCTATTTTAGCTACAATTGGAATTTTATGATCTGAATGTTTAGCAATAAGGTCTTTTAAATCTTGTAAGTCTTTTGGTGTTCTTACAAAGGATAGAGCAATCCAATCTACATCATTTTCAATAGCAAAAACGGCATCTTGAATATCTTTTTTGGTTAAAGCAGGTAAAGAAACTTTTGTATTAGGAAGGTTAACTCCTTTTTTAGATTTTAAAGGGCCCCCTTGAATTACTTTTGCAACAACTTCTGTTTTTTTATCTGTTGAAACAACTTCAAAAATTAATTTTCCATCATCTAATAGGATACGTTCGCCAGGGTTTACATCTTTTGGGAATTCTTTGTAATTCATGTAAACTCTTTCAGCAGTACCTAAAACGTCTTCTGCAGTAGTAAAAGTAATAATATCGTCTTTTGATACAACAACGTCTTCTTTCATTACACCCACTCTAAGTTTTGGTCCTTGTAAGTCAGCTAATATGGAAGTTGTATATCCAAATTCATCGTTTAATCCTCTAATGATATCTATTCGCTCTTTTACATCTGAATAATCAGCATGAGAAAAATTGATTCTGAAAACATTTACACCTGCATTTATCATATCTTTTATCACTTCTTTTGAGCTACATGCAGGGCCTAATGTGGCAACAATTTTTGTTTTTTTACTTGTATGCATTTTTTAAAAAATTAAATTGTTTATTGATTTTATATTTTCTGCATCTACAATGTATGTTGTAGAAATCTGGTTTATTTCACTTATTTTATGTATCACTTTTTTAGTATCAAACCGATGATCTAAATTTTCAATTTTCAACAAATAATCGGCTTTTTTTAATTCAGGAATTAAGTGCATTTGAACCGCAAAAGCTGTTTCATTGAACAAACCAATATTTCGTTGTTCTGAAGCAACAGCTGTTTTATTTGCTAATAAATTCCATTCTAAATCATGTTTATTGTCATCATAACAGAACCAAGAAAAAACCCCTATTCCTTCATTTGATTTTATAGAAATTTCTTTTTGACTTATTGACAAGGAAATTTCTAAAGTTTTATTAATGTGAAAAGCTAGTTTATAGTCCTCTAAAGAGGTATGAATGGCAATTAACTCAAAATCACTTGAGTAAAAATCATCAATAGTAAGTTTTAAGTTTGCCATTTATATGAAATAATCGTAAAGATATAATATATAAATCTTAAAAATGTAAAAATTTAACGACTAAATTGCAAAAACCAAAATTCAAACGTTTTAGTTAATAAATTTAATTGTTTTTTCTTGAAATTTTTTCTTGAAAGGCAAAGTAAGCTCTTTGTGATGCTTTTTCTTCGGCTTTTTTCTTGGATGTTGCTCTGGCCTTGCCTACAACTTGTTCGTCAAAATATAATTTTACCCCAAAAAACTTTCCAACTTCATTTCCATTGTCTTCATAAATGTCATATCGGAAGGTTATTTTTTCTTTCTGACACCATTCAATAATTAAGCTTTTATAGCTAATTACTTTACCTTCTAATTTTGAAATATCAACATATCGTTTAATAATTTTTTGTGCAATAAATTGTTCGCAATACCCATATCCTCTATCTAAAAATATGGCTCCAATAAATGCCTCAAAAATATTACCATGTATGTTTTCGCCAAAATGTTGTGGACTTACTTTGCTTTCTACAAATTGAATTAAATTAAAGTCTCTGCCCAATTCATTTAAATGTTCTCTACTTACTATTTTAGATCGCATTTTTGTTAAATACCCTTCGTCTCCTGTAGGTACTTCTTTGTACAAGTGGGCTGCAATAACACTCCCTAGCATGGCATCGCCTAAAAACTCTAAACGTTCATAGTTAATTTGGTTTCCTTGTGCATCTGTTTTATTTGTAGATCTATGTGTAAATGCTTGTTCATAATAGTTTAAGTTTAGAGGAGTAAACCCAAGAATAGCACTAATTTTATCAAAAAAAACCCCGTCTTGATTAGAAGAAGGGGATTTTTTAAATATTTTTTTGATGATTTTACGCATGTATTATTCTTCTAATTTTTTGAACAATACACATGCATTATGCCCGCCAAATCCAAACGTATTGCTCATAGCCACTTTAATATCGCGTTTTTGAGCAACATTTAAAGTTAAATTTAACGAAGGGTCTATGTTTTCATCAACTGTTGTATGATTAATAGTTGGAGGAATAATTCCGTGTTTCATGGCTAAAATAGATGCAATAGATTCAATAGCTCCTGCTGCACCTAGCAAGTGACCTGTCATGGATTTTGTAGAATTGATATTGATGTTTTTTGCATGAGTACCAAAAACGGCACTAATTGCTTTTAGTTCGGCTACATCTCCTAGAGGCGTAGAAGTTCCGTGTGTATTTATATGATCAATATCTTCTGGCTTCATGCCTGCATCGTCTAAACAATTTTTCATTACAGCAATAACACCTATTCCTTCAGGATGTGGTGCTGTTAAATGATACGCGTCAGACGACATTCCGCCTCCGCCAATCTCACAATATATTTTTGCGCCACGTGCTTTTGCATGTTCGTATTCTTCAAGTACAAGAGCTCCTGCGCCTTCGCCTAAAACAAATCCGTCTCTCGTCGCATCAAAAGGTCTTGAAGCAGATTCAGGAGATTCGTTTCTTGTTGACAACGCATGCATTGAGTTAAAACCACCCATTCCAGCAATAGTAACAGCCGCTTCTGATCCTCCAGAAACTACAACATCACACATGCCTAAACGAATGTAATTAAACGCATCTATTAAGGCGTTTGCTGAAGAAGCACAGGCTGAAACTGTAGTATAGTTTGGACCCATAAACCCATTTCTCATAGAGATATGAGCAGGTGCAATATCAGCAATCATTTTTGGAATAAAGAAAGGGTTAAATTTTGGTGTTCCATCTCCTTTTGCATAATAAAGTACTTCGTCTTGAAAAGTTTCTAAACCGCCAATACCAGCGCCCCAAATAACACCAACTTTGTATTTATTGATTTTTTCTAAATCTAAATTAGAATCTTTTATTGCTTCATCACTAGCAACAATAGCATATTGTGCAAATTTATCTAATCGTCTAGCTTCTTTTCTATCGATATATTCTTCGATATTAAAGTTTTTTACCTCACAAGCAAATTTAGTTTTATGCTTTTCAGTATCATAATATGTTATTGGCGCAGCGCCACTTTTTCCGCTAATTAAACCTTGCCAATACTCCTCAATGTTATTGCCAATAGGAGTTAATGCTCCAAGTCCTGTTACTACTACACGTTTTAACTGCATAAAAAAAGTTTTAAGTTATATAAAAAAAACCCATAGTGCTTTTAAGAATAGTTAAAAGAAACAATGGGTATTACATAATGTCTTATTTAATATGATTGTAATACAATCAATTGTTTTTACAAATCTATAAAAAAGATTTTTAAAAACAGAAACAAAATAACAACATCCATGAGAAAGATTCTCACGGATGATTGTGTTATTATTTCTTAGCTTCTTCGATGTAAGAAATTGCTTGACCTACAGTAGAAATGTTTTCAGCTTGATCGTCTGGAATTTGAATATCAAATTCTTTTTCGAATTCCATGATAAGTTCCACAGTGTCTAATGAATCAGCACCTAAATCGTTAGTGAAGCTTGCTTCTGCTACAACTTCGTTTTCGTCAACACCTAATTTGTCCACGATAATCGCTTTTACTCTTGATGCAATGTCTGACATAATCTTGTAATTTTAGTTTTAATTTGTTGGCAAAAATAAAAAACTTTATTTTAATACAACATTTTTTAGACGTAAATCTCTAAATGAATTTATAAAAAAAAGTGACAACGCCTTAAATTTTCTTGTTTTTCGGCCTATTTTTAAATTAATTTTTTTTCTTTTGCGTAATGAAAAACAGGATAATTTTCTAAATTTTCTAAATTTTCAAAGCTACTAATTAGAAAAAAAGCACAAAAAAAATGAAAAAAATCGTACTTTTTGCATCTGGAAATGGAACGAATGCCGAAAACATCATGAATTATTTCAGTCAGACTGTTGAAGTTAAAGTAGTTGCTGTTTTTTCTAATAATGAGCAAGCTAAAGTACTAGAAAGAGCGTCAAAATTTGACGTGCCTACTAGTGTATTTTCAAAAGCGGATTTAAATTTTGATGTCGTTTTAACTAAATTACTTGAAATTCAACCTGATTTAATTGTGTTAGCTGGGTTTTTGTGGAAATTTCCTGCACATATTATTGCACAATTTCCAAATAAAGTGATTAATATTCATCCAGCATTGTTGCCAAATTATGGAGGAAAAGGCATGTATGGCATGCATGTTCATCAGGCAGTTTTAGCAAATAAAGAAAAAGAAACAGGAATTACAATTCATTATGTGAACGAACATTTTGATGAAGGCGAATTTATATTTCAGGCCAACGTAACCATTGAGAATTGTACTTCTGCAGAAGAAATTGCTCAAAAAGTACATGAATTGGAAATGAAGTCTTTTCCGCTTGTAATACAAGACCTATTGAGTAAAAAGTAATTGACACAACCTAAACCATGCAAAACCAAGTTTATTTATATACAGACGGCGCCGCAAAGGGAAATCCTGGGCCTGGAGGTTATGGAGTTTTGTTAGAGCTAGCAGGTTCATCTTATAAAAAAGAGTATTATGAAGGATTTAGACGCACCACAAATAACAGAATGGAATTGTTAGCCGTAATCGTTGGTTTAGAAAAATTAAGAAAACCTAATACACAGGTTTTGGTTGTTTCTGATTCTAAATATGTAGTTGATGCGGTAGAAAAAGGATGGGTTTTTTCTTGGGAAAAAAAATATTTTGCAGGCAAAAAAAATTCAGATTTATGGATGCGTTTTCTCAAAACATATCGTAAACACCACGTTAAGTTCCAATGGATTAAAGGGCACAATAATCATCCTCAAAACGAGCGTTGTGACCAATTGGCCGTCATGGCATCGCAACAAGAAAAATTAGCGGTCGACACATTTTATGAAAGAGAAGAAGAAAAATTGCTATAACTAATTTTCTTCATTTGCAATCTTCCTAATTTTGTTCATACCTTTGCCTCAATGCAAAAAACAGTAAACATACTTAATAAGCGGGCTAAATTTGATTACGAAATTCTCGAAACCTATTCGGCTGGAATTGTATTAACAGGTACCGAAATTAAATCGATACGTTTAGGTAAGGCGGGTATTGCAGAAAGTTTTTGCGAGTTTCATGGAATGGAATTGTTTGTGATTAACTCACATATTGAAGAATATGCTTTTGGCACACATTATAATCATAAAACGAAAAGTGAGCGCAAACTTTTATTAAATAAAAAAGAGCTTAAAAGTTTAAATAAAAGCATTCAAAATAAAGGATTGGCAATTATACCGTTGCGTTTATTTACTAATGAAAAAGGGTTGGCAAAATTAGACATTGCACTTTGTAGAGGGAAGAAAAATTATGATAAAAGAGAATCGCTAAAAGAGCAAGACACAAAAAGAGACCTTGACAGAATTAAGAAAGAGTACAAAAAATAAAACAACTTTCTTTTTAACTTCCTTGTAAATCCATTTTGAACTTTACGGCCTAAAATGTATCTTTGTCGCTTATTTCAAATTAAACTAAATGAGCAAATTATTGATTGTTGGAACAGTAGCATTCGATGCTATTGAAACCCCTTTTGGAAAAACAGATAAAATATTAGGAGGCGCAGGAACATTTATAGGGCTTTCTGCCTCATTTTTTAATGTAGATTCTGCGATTGTATCTGTGGTAGGAGAAGATTTTCCACAAGAATATTTAGATTTATTACAACAAAAAAATATCAATATAGAAGGCATAGAAGTGGTTAAAGGCGGGAAAACGTTTTTTTGGAGCGGACGCTACCATAATGATATGAATTCTCGTGATACACTTGCTACAGAATTAAATGTGTTAGCCGATTTTAATCCAGTAGTTCCACAAGCTTATAAAGATGCCGAAATAGTTATGTTGGGCAATTTACACCCTTTGGTACAATCAAGCGTGTTGAATCAAATGGCACAAAAACCTAAGTTAGTAGTGTTAGACACAATGAATTTTTGGATGGATTGTGCGTTACCCGAATTACTTGACGTAATGAAACGTGTCGATGTAATTACAATTAATGATGAAGAAGCGCGACAATTATCGGGTGAATATTCATTAGTAAAAGCAGCTGCAAAAATTCATACCATGGGCCCTAAATATGTGGTGATTAAAAAAGGAGAACACGGTGCTTTATTGTTCCATAATAACGAAGTGTTTTTTGCGCCAGCGTTACCTTTAGAAGAGGTTTTTGACCCAACAGGTGCGGGCGATACTTTTGCAGGCGGTTTTTCAGGGTATATCGCTCAAACGGGAGACATTTCTTTCTCAAATATGAAAAATGCCATTATTTATGGATCTAATTTAGCATCTTTTTGTGTAGAAAAATTTGGAACCGAAAGAATGGAACGTTTGCAAAAAGAAGAAGTGTTGAGCAGATTACAACAATTTAAATCATTAACGCAATTCGAAATAGAATTAGAATAGAAAAATATGCCCCGATTTTTCGGGGCTTTTTTATACCTTTACACAAAGAAATAACTACAACAACTAAACCAAATTTGACCCAAATTCAAATTAAACACAACAACAATGAGCGACGCTATTAAACACGAATGTGGAATTGCTTTACTTCGATTACTAAAACCATTAGAGTATTACAAACAAAAATATGGTACGGCTTTTTATGGCATCCAAAAAATGTATCTCCTCATGGAGAAACAACACAATAGAGGTCAAGATGGCGCAGGTTTTGCAAGTATAAAACTTGATGTAGAACCGGGAGAACGATACATAAGTCGCATTCGTTCTAATCAGTCCCAACCTATTCAAGATGTTTTTGACCAAATTAACCAACGCATCAATGAGGAATTAATAAATAATCCTACTTATCAAGATAATGTAGCGTTGCAAAAAGCAAATATTCCTTATGTGGGAGAGCTTTTTTTAGGTCATGTAAGGTATGGTACTTTTGGTAAAAACAGTATTGAAAGTGTACATCCTTTTTTACGTCAAAACAATTGGATGCACAGAAATTTGATTGTGGCTGGAAATTTTAACATGACAAATGTTAAAGAACTGTTTCAAGATTTAGTTGAGGTGGGACAACACCCTAAAGAAATGGCAGATACAGTTACTGTTATGGAAAAAATAGGTCATTTTTTAGATGATGAGGTAACCAATTTATATCTAGATTGTAAAAACGAAGGACTTACAAAACAAGAGGCTTCTCCAGTAATAGCTGAACGATTAAATATTGCTCGAATCCTAAAAAGAGCTTCTAAAAACTGGGATGGCGGGTATGCAATGGCTGGGTTACTAGGTCATGGAGATGCTTTTGTAGTAAGAGATCCAGCAGGGATTCGTCCAGCATATTATTATCATGATGACGAGATTGTGGTTGTAGCATCTGAGCGACCCGTTATTCAAACGGTGTTTAATGTGCCTTTTGAAAAAGTGGAAGAATTAGAAGCAGGGGATGCCATTATTGTAAAGAAAAATGGAACGGTTTCTTTTGAAACAATTAGAGAATCGGGAGTGAAAAAAGCGTGTTCATTTGAACGTATTTATTTTTCTAGAGGAAGCGATGCAGAAATTTATCAAGAGCGAAAATTATTAGGCAAATACGTTTTCCCAAGTGTATTAAAAGAAATAAATAATGATATTTTAAATTCGGTATTTTCCTATATTCCAAATACTGCCGAAACTTCTTTTTATGGTATGGCAGAAGCGGCTCAAAAGTTTTTAGATGAGCAGAAAGTAAAAAACATTATTGAACGAAGAAACACCTTAGATGAAGCAGGTTTAAATGCTATTTTAGGTGAAAAAGTACGTACAGAAAAAATCGCCATTAAGGATGTAAAATTACGCACATTTATCACTGAAGACAGCAGCAGAGACGATTTGGTTTCGCATGTGTATGATGTAACCTACGGAGTGGTAAAGCCCACAGATAATTTAGTTATTATAGACGACAGCATTGTTAGAGGAACTACCTTAAAGAAAAGCATTATCAAAATATTAGATCGCTTACACCCAAAAAAAATAGTGATTGTTTCTTCGGCACCTCAAATTAGGTATCCCGATTGTTATGGCATTGACATGAGTACTTTAGAAGGGTTTATTGCTTTTAGAGCTACATTAGCGCTTTTAATAGATACTAATCAATATCATATTGTAGATGAAGTGTATAAAAAAGCAAAGGCACAACAAGGGCTAAAAGACACCGAAATTGTAAACTATGTAAAAGAAATTTATGCACCGTTCACTGACGAACAAATTTCAGATAAAATGGCAGAAATGCTTACATCTCAAGATATAAAAGCAAAAATTAAAATCATTTTTCAAAAAGTTGAAGATTTACATAAAGCGTGTCCAAAAAACCTAGGTGATTGGTATTTTACAGGAGATTATCCTACACCAGGCGGAAATAGAGTGGTAAACACTGCCTTTATTAATTTTTATGAAGGAAACGACGCAAGAGCGTATTAATAAATAATGTTAAATTTGTTAAAAACAGCTCAATAAATATAGTTTTTTAATTAAAAACATGCAGTTTAACGATTTTTTATGTAATACAACAATTTTTTGTACAACTAACTTATAAATAGTTATACTTTAGTACTACCAGAAAATTAGTAGGTTAAGTTTTATGGTAGATTTGGGGCAAAAGGGTGAAACTATGGTTTCACCTTTTTATTTTTAAATACGTTTCTTTTTATAAAAAAAGGCCATCTTTTACAAAACAGCCTTTCTTAAAATAAATATAAAATCTTTTTTTATTCTATTTTCAAAAGGTAATAATTCTTTTTCCCTTTTTGTAACAATACAAATTTATCATTAAGTAAATCGGCTGTGTTAATTGTATACGATTCTGTAACTTTTTGTTTGTTCACAGAAATGGCATTTTCTTTTAATGCTCTTCGTACTTCGCTATTAGAAGCTAAAAATCCATTCGCTGCAAATGCTTCAATAATATTATAACCACTTTCAATCTCTTTTTTTGCTACAATAGCCTGTTCAACCCCATCAAAAACAGCGAGGAAGGTTTGCTCGTTTAATGATTTTAAATCTTCTGTGGTAGCATTTCCAAACAAAATAGATGAAGCTTTAATAGCATTTTCTAATTCTTCTTTACCATGAATCATGATGGTCAATTCTTCTGCAAGTTTTTTCTGTACTATACGTAAATGTGGCGCTTCTTGATGAGCAAGAATAAGGGATTCAATTTCTTCTTTTGGTAAAAAAGTAAAAATTTTAATGTATTTTTCGGCATCAACATCCGTAGTGTTTAACCAAAATTGATAAAACTCGTAAGCCGATGTTTTATCCGCATCTAACCAAATATTTCCTTTTTCAGATTTTCCAAATTTTGAACCGTCTGCTTTAGTAATTAACGGACAAGTCATGGCAAAAGCTTTACCTTCTTTGTCGGTATCTACGCTCATGCGTCTAATTAATTCTGTCCCAGTTGTTATGTTTCCCCACTGGTCGCTGCCGCCCATTTGTAATAAACAGTTATGTGTTTTATATAAATGGTAAAAATCATAACCTTGAATTAATTGATAGGTAAATTCTGTGAAGCTCATTCCGTCTCCTGTTTCACCTGATAAACGTTTTTTTACTGAATCTTTACTCATCATGTAATTAACGGTAATTCGTTTACCAATGTCTCTTGCAAAGTGAATAAACGAAAAATCTTTCATCCAGTCATAATTATTTACAAGAACGGGTGCTTGCGCATCTGTAGCATTAAAGTCTAAAAATTTAGAAAGTACACGTTTAATGCCTTCAACATTTTTATGTAAAGTAGCTTCATCTAATAAATTACGCTCATTTGATTTTCCTGATGGGTCACCTATCATTCCTGTAGCCCCACCCACTAATGCATAAGGTTTGTGTCCAAAATTTCTTAAGTGCATTAATAAAATAATGGGTACTAAACTACCAATATGTAAAGAATTTGACGTAGGATCAAAACCAATATATACAGAAGTAGGTTCTTTGAGTAATTGTTCTTCTGTTCCAGGCATTATATCGTGGATTAAACCGCGCCATTGTAATTCTTCAACTAAATTTTTCATATGTTAGGTATTTATCTTTTAAAGGCAATCTATTCTACACCATTATTGTTTAGTGGTGTTTTTTTTATGCCAATTCATAACGTATTTTTTTCAATTTCTTTTTCAATTTCTGCCTCATCAACAATAATGTCAAGAGTAGGTTCTTTTAGTTCTTGTTGGTTTGCCAAGGTTTTATTTAACGAGAGCACTAAACTAGGCAATAAAATTAAATTAGTCAACATGCCAAATAAAAGCGTAATGGAAACCAGTCCACCTAAAGCTATTGTTCCACCAAAGTCAGATAAGGTAAAGACCGAAAATCCAAATAATAACACAATAGAAGTATAGAACATGCTTGGCCCTTCTTCTTCTAATGTTTTAAAAATAGATTTTTTGATTTTCCAATTGTTTAATTTTAATTCTTGACGATACTGTGCCAGAAAACGAATGGTATCATCAACGGATAAGCCAAAGGCAATTCCAAAAACTAAAATAGTTGATGGTTTTATAGGAATTTCTAGATAGCCCATTAACCCAGCAGTTGATAGCAAAGGAAGTAGATTAGGTATCAAGGCAACTAATATCATTTTAAAGGAGCGAAATAAAAAGAAAATCAATCCTGCAGTTAACAAAACAGCAAAAATTAAAGATTCTATTAAATTGTCTAACAAATAACTTGTCCCTTTTTGAAACAACAAAGCTTTTCCTGTGATAGATACTGTATAGCGTTCTTTGGGAAATAATTTAGTTATTTTTTCATTTAATTTTTCTTCTATTTTTTTCATTTCGTCTGTTCCTACTTCTTTCATAAAAGTTGAAATTCGACCATATCGACCTGTTTTATCTACATAGGTTTTTAAGGGATTATCTGCCGTATTTTTTGATGCATTTTTTAAGTAAGGCAAAATAAAAGCTTGTTCTTGTGAATTGGGCAACGCATAAAAATCAGGATTTCCATTATAGTAGGCTTGTTTAGCATATTTGACTAAATTAACTACAGAAACAGGTTTTGAAAGTTCAGGAATTTCTTCAATAGCTTGTTGCAATTCGTCCATTTTTTTCAATGTACTCATCTTCATTACACCTTTTTTATGTTTGGTGTCAATCATAATCTCTACGGGTAATACACCATTAAATTCTTTTTCAAAAAAGCGAATGTCTTCAAAAAAAGCAGTCCCTTTTGGCATATCTTCTAATACACTACCTGAAATCTTCATTTCATATACCCCTATAATTCCTGCAATTAGAACAATAATAGCTACAGAATACACCTTAACATTATGGTACTTTACTTGTCTAATAATCCAATCTCTGAAGCCTACTAAGTAATTTCGTTCTAAATGTTCCAAATGTTTTTCTTTTGGAATCGGCATGAAACTGAAGAAAATAGGTATTACAAATAAACTAAGTACAAACAAAGCCATAATATTTATGGATGTAACAATACCAAATTCTTTAAGTAAATCATTGTTTGTAATAATGAATGTAGCAAAACCTACAGCTGTTGTCACATTAGTAATAAACGTAGCTGTTCCCACTTTGGTTAATACACGTTGAAGCGCTTTTGCTTTGTTTCCATGAGCTCTAGCTTCTTGATGGTATTTATTCGTTAGAAAAATACAGTTTGGAATACCAATAATTACAATTAATGAAGGCACTAAAGCGGTAAGAACTGTTATTTCATAGCGCAACAATCCTAATAACCCAAACGACCACATCACCCCAATAAGTACAACAAAAATAGCCATTAAAGTAGTGCGAAATGACCTAAAAAAGAAATAGAAAATTAAGGATGTAATAAGTAAAGTAGCACCTATAAATAAACTAATTTCACTAATTATAGCTTGAGCATTAAGTGTTCTGATATAAGGCATTCCCGAAACATGTAAATCAACACGTGTTTTTGCTTTAAAAGCTTCAATGGCGGGAAGTAATTTTTTTAATACAAATTCTTTTCGAGCAGGTTTGTTAACAATATTCTTTTTTAAATAAATAACACTTCGTATTGTGCCTGCCTTTTTGTTAAACAATAAACTTTCATAGAAAGGCAATTCTTTAAACAAAGTCTCTTTTTTAGTGTTCAAATAACTAATTTGGCCTACTTTTGAAAAATCAATAAAAGGATTAAGTTCAAATGTCTGTGTGCTGTCATTTTTTACTAATTGTTTCAGTTCTTTGAAGGAGACAACCAGTTCAACTTCTTTGTTTTTTTGAATGGAAGTCATCATGTTGTTCCATTCTTTAAAATTTTTAGTTGTAAAAACCGCTTCTTTATTAACGGCCAGTACAATTACATTGCCTTCTTCTCCAAAAGTCTTTAAAAAATGTGTATAAGCAATATTGTCTTTGTGATCATCTGGAAGTAGATTTGCTTCGGTTTGTGTAAAACGAATGTATTTCCATTGGGAAGCCATAAAAAGTGTAAAAGCAACTAGTAGTACAATTACCCAAATACGGTTTCTTAAAAGTTGACGCGCAACAAAATTCCAAAAACTAGTGTTTGACCACTTTGACATGCTAAAAAAAATTAAGAGGCAAAGGTAAGAATATTTGTTAGAATATGAAGTAGAAAAACAGACTACAGCCCTAAATTCAGCGTAAAAGAAATTTTCACAGCCAAGTTGTCTTCAAATCGCGCAAGTTGGTAAGGACCGTAGCGGTAATAAGCAGAAAGTCCAAAACCTTTAAATATATTTTGTAATTCTAACCCGCTTTCAAAAAAGCCTTTTTCCATGGTTTTAAACACAAGACCTTTGTGCAATTCAAGATTTGACAAGCTACCAAAAGCTACTTTGCTTCCTAGTACTAGTGTGGGTTTGCAATTTTTAGCTAGCATAAGTTTGTTGAAATAATGTTTCAATTGAAAAAAGGTATATTTATCAGAGAAAAATTCATTAAAGTACATTGTCTCAAAAGCGGTTTTACTTGCAAATGTAAGCCGTTGAATAAGTCTAGTTTTGTCTAAATTATTAGGTGCCACACTATATAAATGTGAAAGCGGCGTGTTCCCAAAACTCATTCCGCCTTGCCATAAAAAAGTGGTTTTTTGACCCGAAATAAATTTTGTTTCTTGTTGGATACGTAAATCTATTTTGGTAAAATTTAATTCGTTTTCTAATACGTTTGGAATCGATTTCGTAAGCTGGACAATTACTTTAGGATAATTTTTTTCCACTTCTATGATTTGTTGCGGACTTTGTAAAAATCTACTTTTTGGAGACCATTCAAAACTAGCGTTAAATAAGGTTAAATTATATAATTGATAGGGTTTGCCATTTGCTATAAATGTGTAATCAAAAAGCGGATTAACCCTGGACTTTGTTAGAGACAATACGGTTTCAAGTGTGGGTATTGCCTTTGTTTCATAAGAAAACGTATAATTTTGATAATTGTAAAACGTGGAAATATTAAAAGGACGCGGATCGTATAGTTTATATTTTTTGGAATCAACCAAAAATGTAATATCTGCAAATTCGGTTAAATCATCTGTAAACGAGCCAGTTAACCAAGAGTCTGAATTTTTAGAGACTCGAAAAGAACCTCCAATTTGACTCTTAAAAACACCGTCTTTTGTTCCATAAGCACCATAACCAAATAGTTTAAAAGATTGAAATAATTTTTCATTTGTTGACAATCCTAAACCCATTCTAAACCCTTCATAATTATTATATTTTAATAATTCACGAGCTCGAATATCAAATATTCCAATAGGAATTTGTCCGTTTATTAATTTTTTTCCAAAATAAATTTTTTGTTCAATACGTTCATTGGTTACTAAACTGTCTAATGATTTATAGGTGTTTAATACACGTGAATCTATGGTGTCTGTTTCAAAAAAGCGTAAAAAGGAAGCGTTATTTGTAACGGCATTTTTTGCTATTTGAATGGCATATCGTTGTGTAGTGGTTGAAGGCAAAAAAGTATAGTCTAAATATTTCCTTGAAAGCGTAAAAAATAAATCTTGTGTATAATCATATTTTTCGCTGTTGCCATTTTTATTGTTTTCAAAGCGAATGGTTTCCCCTAAAATAGCTATATTATATTTATTAACGCCTTTAGTTACTTCTAGTTTTTGTGTTTTAGGTAACCAAATTTTTTGTGTTTTTTCACAAAAATAGGTCGTTGTTGCTCTAATGTTTATAATTCCTTTAAGTATAAAAACAGATTTTTGAATTCCATAAGTTTCTTTGTCCAAAAGAAAATAGCCCGAAATCGTATTGTTTTTTTGTTGTTTTAAACTTAAAAAATTAACCTTAATACTTGATGTAAAAGCAGGGTCAATAGTCAATAAGTAGGACTTGTTTTCACTAAAGTACAAAGGGTTTATAATGGTAAAAGTTAAAAATTTTAAATGCTTTTTGCTCCATTCAAAAGGGATAAACTCTTGTCCCATTAATTCATAAATAGGTTGTTTTAACCCTGCCATTTTTAATCCTAAAATTTCTTCTTTTTTGTTCCACTTTTTAACGGAAACCTTTGATACTTTTTCAAGCAAATACAAGTGTTGCTTGGTTAGTAAGTTTTTAAATTTATAACCCGAAGAATCGATTATATATCTGTTTTGTTTTTTGTTTTTGAAAAGAGTATCAATTTTCCCAGTAATGGAGTCGGGATGAGCAGATAGTATCGATTTTTCGTAAAATGAATAGTTAAAATTTTGAAGTTTTTTCTTTTGAATTACCTGTTGTTCATTTACTTTTTTAACTAATGTTTCTATGTCTGTTTTTTTAGACGGGTAGTTTTCTTGAGCAAAAAACACAAGAGGTAACAACATAAAATAGCTAATAAGAAACCGCATCAATATTAGTTGGGAATAATTAAGACTACAAAAATAGGCATTATTCTTTGGGATGTGTTATAAAAATAAAAAAGTCGCTAATTAGCGACTTTTTTACTATTTCAGTTATTATTTTTCAACTGCAAATCTTCGAGCAACTTCTGTCCAGTTAATCACATTGAAAAAAGCTTCAACATAATCAGGTCTTCTGTTTTGATAATTTAGATAATACGCATGTTCCCATACGTCTAAACCTAAAATTGGCGTTCCTTCACAAGCAATGCCAGGCATTAAAGGACAATCTTGATTAGCAGTGCTGCATACTTCAAGTTTACCACCTTTATGCACACACAACCAAGCCCATCCTGAGCCAAATCGCGTAGCAGCAGCTTTTGCAAATTCTGATTTAAACACTTCAAACGAACCAAAATCTCTTTCAATAGCTTCTAGTAAATCACCTGTTGGTAATCCTCCTCCATTTGGAGACATAACTGTCCAAAAAAGGTTGTGGTTGTAAAATCCACCCCCATTGTTTCGCACAGCAGTGTTGTTCATGTCTAAATTAATTAAAATGTTTTCAATGGTTTTACCATCTAAATCGGTGCCCTGAATAGCTGCATTTAAATTTGTGGTATAAGCATTGTGGTGCTTAGTATGGTGAATTTCCATTGTTCTTGCATCAACATGTGGTTCTAACGCGTCATAAGCATACGGTAATTGTGGTAATTCAAAAGCCATAATATATTATTTTAAGTATTAATTATTTTTTTCAAAT
>NZ_CALFIG010000226.1 GCF_937876455.1 uncultured Flavobacterium sp. | reverse complement strand
CGACGCTCTTCCGATCTATTTAAACTTAACTTAAATTAATTCGATAGCAGATAATAAAATTGATGTTTAAATTTAATTCCGTTTGTGTTTTTATAGCTTCTTTAAGATAAGTTGCTTCAAAGGAATTTTCATCAGCTTGAATGCATGTTTTGGGAGTAATATAAAAACTAGATTTTTTTAAAAATACGTCTTGCGGTTGTGGAATGATTGCAATATCTGTTTGAGAAAAGCTCAATGAGAATAGAAAAAATAATAGAAACGAATAGCTTATTTTCATGTGTATTTATTTATGTACAGGATAAATATACAAATAAATTGCATAAAAAAAAGCCTCATTTCTGAGGCTTTCATTATAATTGGTGTAGAAAACTATTTTAATCCTTCTACTTTAGCTTTTACTTCGTCTAGTGATCCTTCAAAAATTTGAACATTTACATTACCTTTTTCAGATGTAGTTACTGTGGCTTTTGCTTTTCCGTTCACATTTTTAATCTCAACTTTTACATTTTTATCTGTATCCATAGCGCAACAAGCTTTAGTACCTTCTTTAGCAAGGAATTTGCCATCAGCACCATAATGCGACATACACATTTCTTTTTCTTCTGCTGAACAACCTAATGAATCACACATTTTAGCACATTCATCTTTAGTCATTGTTGCACATTTACTCATGTCGCATTTACCAACTTTAGTTGACGAAGTTGAGTTCATTTCAATTATTGTGCATTTCATTTCTTTTTTAGCTCCTTCAGAATTACCTCCTAAAATAGGTGCAATTACTAAACCAATTAAACATGTTAATTTAATTAATATATTCATTGATGGTCCAGAAGTATCTTTGAATGGATCTCCAACAGTATCTCCAGTTACAGCTGCTTTATGCGCATCAGAACCTTTGTAAGTCATTTCGCCATTAATTTCAACACCTGCTTCAAATGATTTTTTAGCATTATCCCAAGCACCACCTGCGTTGTTTTGGAATACCGCCCAAAGTACACCTGAAACGGTAACTCCTGCCATATAACCACCTAACATTTCAGCGATTAATTGATTATTATCTGCATAGACTAATTTACCTAATAATACTATCGCAATTGGAAAACCAATCGTTAAAATTCCTGGTAACATCATTTCGCGTAAAGCGGCTTTAGTTGAAATTTCCACACATTTACCATATTCTGGTTTACCAGTTCCTTCCATAATTCCTGGAATTTCTTTGAACTGACGACGAACTTCATAAACCATATCCATTGCAGCTTTTCCAACAGAATTCATTGCTAATGCAGAGAATACCACTGGAATCATTCCACCAACGAAAAGCATTGCTAATACAGGTGCTTTGAAAATATTAATACCATCAATACCTGTAAACGTTACATAAGCTGCAAATAAAGCTAATGAAGTTAATGCTGCTGAAGCAATTGCAAAACCTTTACCTGTTGCAGCAGTTGTGTTACCTACTGAATCTAAAATATCTGTACGTGTACGAACTTCTTTTGGTAATTCGCTCATTTCTGCGATACCTCCAGCATTGTCAGAAATAGGTCCGAACGCATCAATGGCTAATTGCATAGCTGTAGTAGCCATCATGGCAGAAGCTGCTAAAGCCACACCATAAAATCCTGCAAAAGCATACGAAGCCCAAATAGCCGCTGCAAATAAAATTACTGTTGGAAATGTAGAAATCATACCTGTAGCTAAACCAGCGATTACGTTAGTTCCCGCACCTGTTGATGATTTTTGAACAATTGCCAATACTGGTTTTGTTCCTAATCCTGTATAATATTCTGTTACTGATGAAATCACTCCACCTACTATTAATCCAACTAATGTTGCAAAGAAAACACGCATAGAAGAAACAGCAATTAAACCTTCTCCATAAAATTCCATTTGCATTGTTGCTGGTAATAAATAGTCAACTAAGAAATAACAAGAAATTGCAGTTAATACAATTGAAACCCAGTTTCCTTTGTTTAAAGCACCTTGAACTTGTGCTTCTTTAGCGTCATCACTTGAAATTTTTACTAACATTGTTCCAATGATAGAGAATAAAATTCCGAAACCAGCTATTGCCATTGGTAATAAAATTGGACCAATACCTCCAAAGGCATCTTCAATTTTACCACCCATATCTTTAATTACATAATTTCCTAACACCATTGCAGCTAAAACCGTTGCTACATACGAACCAAATAAGTCGGCTCCCATACCTGCTACGTCACCTACGTTATCTCCCACGTTATCCGCAATAGTCGCTGGATTACGAGGGTCATCTTCTGGGATTCCTGCTTCTACTTTACCAACTAAGTCAGCACCCACGTCAGCTGCTTTGGTATAAATACCTCCACCAACACGAGCAAATAATGCAATTGATTCAGCACCTAAAGAAAAACCAGCTAATGTTTCTAACACAACGGTCATTCCTTCTGTGTCTGTCCAAACGCCACCCATGAATAAATGGAAGAAAATGATAAAAAATCCTGTCAATCCTAAAACTGCTAAACCAGCAACACCAAGACCCATTACTGTTCCACCACCAAAAGAAACCTTCAATGCTTGTGGTAAACTTGAACGAGCAGCTTGTGTTGTTCTTACATTGGTTTTAGTGGCTATTTTCATACCCATGTTTCCAGCTAATGCTGAAAATATTGCTCCAAAAACAAAAGCAACTACTATTAATAAATCTGTTTTTACTCCTGGAATAAATGTAATTCCTGCTAACGCAACACTTGCCAAAAGAACAAATATTGCTAATAATCTATACTCTGCTTTTAAGAAAGCTAATGCACCCTCGTAGATGTAATCTGAAATCTCTTTCATTTTTCCATCTCCAGCGTCTTGTTTAAGCACCCAAGCTCTTTTAATTGCCATGAACAAAAGTCCAAGAACTGCCATAATTATTGGCACATAAATCATAATTGTATTCATAATTAAATAGTTAATTTAGTTTTTAATTTGAACAAATTTAAATAAAAAAGGCAATTATCCTACTGTTAATTGCCTTTTTTAATGATTTTATTTAAAAATTATTTTATACTGAATAGTCCTTCAGGTTTATTTTCTATGTTGTTAAAACGTTCCACACATTGTCTTAATATTTCTCTTGCTTCAGTAACATCTCCCCATCCGTGTACGTCTACTTTTTTATTTTCTAAGTCTTTATATACCTCAAAAAAATGTTCTATTTCTTTTAATAAGTGTGGGTTTACATCTGACAAGTCATTTAATTTATTCCAAATCGGGTCTGATACAGGTACGCAAATAACTTTTTCATCAGGGCCTTTGTCATCCGCCATATGAAATACTCCAATTGGTTTTACTTCAATTACACACCCTGGAAATGTTGGTTTAGTTACTAAAACCAATACGTCAAGTGGGTCTCCATCAAGTGCTAATGTTTCAGGAATAAAACCGTAATCTGCTGGATACATCATTGACGAAAATAACATTCTATCAAAACGCATTCTTTTCAAATCGAAATCATATTCATATTTATTTCGACTTCCACGAGGTATTTCTACCAAAACATCAAATGTTTCTACTTTATCTGCTGTCATTTTAAATTTTAATTTTTTTCGGGGGCAAATGTAGGGAAAAGTTAGGAGTTGAAAGTTGGCAGTTAGCAGTTTTCCTATATTCTTGATTTAGCGCATAAAAAAATACAATAACACTAAAAAAAGTGTATAAAAATTATGAAATTTTGAATGTGGAAAAATTAACGATTGCGTTTCTTTAAATAATGATGCCATAACAAATAGGTTGCTAAGGATCGATAAGGTTTCCAATTAGCGGCATGAAGTTCCATTTCTTCTAAAGTTTCGGTTTGAAATAGTTCTCGCATGGTGTGTTGTACGGCGATATCTCCAATTGGAAAAACATCTTTCTTTTGTAAACAGAACATTAAATACACTTGAGTGGTCCATTTTCCAATTCCTTTCAATTGAATTAATTCCGTATAAACTTCTGTTTCGGTTTTTGAATGGAAACTTTCTAAGTCAATTTTATTTTTTTCTATAGAACGTGCTAAATTTTTGATATAACTTATTTTTTGACGGGATACGCCACATGCTTTCAGTTCTTCATCAGAAGTTTGGAGTACTAATTGTGGTGTGAAACCATTTAAATAATTTTCAATTTTGTCATAACAAGCTTTTGCAGAAGCAATGGAAACTTGTTGTTCCAATATTAATTGAGAAAGCGCAATAAAACCTGATGCACGAGTCGTTATTGTTGGATTTCCGTAGGTGTCAATTATTTCTTGAAACTTAGGTTCGAGTTGGAGTATTTTTGATAAATCATGAATCATAAATAACAAAGAATTTCGATTAACGAATTTTGAATTATGAAGGTTTAAATTTAAAAATAGAATCCAAAACCTACGCGGATAGTAAATTTTCTAGCATCGGGTAAGTCAAAATAACTTCCTCGCCATGCGCAATCAATTCGGGCTACTTTAAAAATATTTCCAATTCCTGCATGGTATTCGAAATAGCCATCAACTGGTGCAATATAATTTAACCCTGAAGCGTTAATAGCTTTGTTTTCGGGTGAAACTGATCCATAAACAGCTTTGAAACCTATTATTTCTCTCCAATTTAATTTTCGCAACATTGGAACTCTTGAAAATAAACGACCATTAAAATTATGTTCAATATGTAATGAAGAGTATTGATCTGCAACAAAGTCGTAATAGTTGAGTAGGTTATACGTGTTATCAATAATAAAATAGGATTGATTTCCAGGAATGATTCCCATCAATCCTAATGGAACAGTGCCAAATGTTTTTCCTACTTCTATTGTGGTAAATAATCTTCCAAAACCTCCAATTAATAAAGGTTGACGATAGAATAATTGTAGTTTAGAATAGCTAAAATCACTATCTAGAACACCTTTTAGCCCTTGTGAATAGTTAACAAAAAAGCGCGGATAATTTAAATCTACTTCAATTCTATCTACACCATAGCCTACCATTTTTCGATTAGGTGTATAGTCAATCATAAAATTAATCTCGGATTGACGCACTTTGTTAGCGGTAATTGTTCGATTGGCATCGGCAAAATAGTCTAATTTAAAGGTAGATGATGCAGATTCTAGTGTACGGTAAGATAAAGTACTTTGGAAAACTAAATTCTTAACAGGTTCAATTTCAAATCCAAGCGTTGTTAAATTCACATGCGTTAATTTGTCGTTAATACCAGAAGAAAAATAAGAAGATGAAGCAAAACTTCTTCCTAAAACATCATTAGAAGTGGTTAAACTTACGCCCATTTGCTCTACATCTCTTCGGTTTCCGAGTGAAACGATAAATCTATTTTTTTTATTAAACATGTATTTTCCAAGAATTCCATATTTAAATTTTTGGTCTTTAAATCCATAGGCGGTGTAACCTTGTACACGCCATTGATCATTTGGTCCAAAATAAGTTCGACCGCCTAATCGAATGCGATAACCTTCCACATCATTAAAACCAATAGTTGAAAAAAGCGGACCAATATCAAAATTCTTTACTTGAATATAGCCACTTCCTAAAATAGATACTAAATTATAAAAACGCTTAAATTTGGGTACCGTTTTTAAAGTGTCGAGCATCTGGTAAATGCCTTTTTCATTTGAATTGAGGCTTTCAAATCTATTTTCGTTCCAATACTCTTCGGATTTAGTATATACTTCTTTATCAAATTCATTTACCGTTTCTCTATAAAATTTTTCATCCTTTTTAGTATTGAAGTCATGATTTTTAAAGAGAGTAGTTCGTTTTCCATACATACCACTGGATTTTTCTTTTTTTGTCAAAGCAAAATCAGTCATCATGTGGTCCCGTTTTAATAAAAATACCGAATCATTTAATACATCAAATTCTTGTTCAATATAAATATCTCTAACCCAGTTAATATTTGCACTTTTACTTGCTTCTAAGTTGATGCTTTTAATAGCAAAAGTGGAATCATTTACCCAAAAATCACCTTTAAAAGTAAGTTCGTTTTTTCGTCTAGGATAATATACAATATTGTAGCACCATTTTTTATCTATAAAAGTACTATCTGCTAATACATAGTTGTATACTTGAATACCAGTCCGCGACAAGGGACTCACAAAATCTTTATCAAAGAATTTTAAGTAATTATTGTAAATATCGTATTCTGCATATAAATCTTTTAAAAAAGCATTTACGCCATCATTATTTGCATTACCAAAGCCTGAATATTTATTCGCTTTTAAAATTTCTTTATCTTTTTTGTTAACATTATCGCCATACACTTCACTAATGGTTTCATTAATAAAAATAGGCAAATAGTTTTTTCCTGTTATTCCAGACGTATCCACGTGTTTAAAGATAAATTCCATACCTTTAAATACTTTATTTTTCATAAATGTACTGTCAATAGAATTGATGTCAAACTCTATTTTTTCATATTTTTCATAATGGTATTGGTCAAATTGACGCAACCCATTTTTCTTTTTTCGTTCCCAAATTTTTCGCAGTATATCAATTGCTGGATTATTTTTCTTTGATGTTTTGCCAGAATAGATTTTTACTTCTTCTATTTCGTTATCTGTAGCAAGTGTAATTTTTAAATCATAATTATGAATGCCTGTCAATGTGATTTCTTTGGATTTGTATCCTAAATTTGAAATTACAATGATGGAATAATTTTTCTTTGATTCTAAATAAAATTTACCATTTTCATCAGTCATTACCCCTTCGGCTGAATTTTTAAAGGCAATAGTTGAATAGGAAATAGGATTGTTTTTTTCGTCAATTACAACTCCGCTAACCTTGGTTTGGGAAAAGGTTAGGGTTGAAAGCAACAAGAGTAGGGCAAGTATTTTGTTCACAGTTATTTGGTTTAAAAAAAAACTTCACCTAGATAGATGAAGTTTCAAAGGTATACAAAAAATTATTTTTCTATTTGTATAAAACTTTTTTAACAGCTTTGATTACATCTTCACTATTAGGCAACCATTCTTTTAAAAGTGTTGGCGAATAGGGTGCAGGTGTGTCAGCTGTCGTGATTCTTTGAATAGGTGCATCTAAATAATCAAATGCTCTTTCTTGCACCATATAAGTGATTTCTGAAGCTACAGAGGCAAATGGCCAAGCTTCTTCTAAAACGATTAATCTATTTGTTTTTTTAACGGAGTTAATTATACAATCATAGTCCATAGGTCTAACAGTACGTAAATCAATAATTTCACATGAGATTCCTTCTGAAGCTAAAGTTTCAGCAGCTGATAAGGCTTCTTTAATGATTTTACCAAAAGAAACAATAGTAACGTCTGTACCTTCACGTTTTATATCTGCTACTCCTAGTGGAATAATGTAATCTCCATCTGGCACTTCTCCTTTATCACCATACATTTGTTCTGATTCCATAAAAATTACAGGATCATTATCTCTAATAGCAGCTTTCAATAGGCCTTTTGCATCATAAGGCGTTGAAGGAACAACTACCTTTAATCCTGGCGTATTAGCAAACCAATTTTCAAAGGCTTGCGAGTGTGTAGCCCCTAACTGTCCAGCAGAAGCTGTTGGACCTCTAAAAACCATAGGCATAGGAAACTGTCCTGCAGACATCTGTCTCATCTTTGCGGCGTTATTGATGATCTGGTCAATACCTACAAGAGAAAAGTTGAATGTCATAAATTCTACAATAGGTCTACAACCATTCATAGCAGAACCTACTGCAATACCTGCAAAACCTAATTCGGCAATAGGCGTATCAATAACTCTCTTTGGACCAAATTCATCTAACATCCCTTTTGATGCTTTGTAAGCACCATTATATTCAGCAACTTCTTCACCCATTAAATATACCGATTCGTCACGACGCATTTCTTCGCTCATCGCTTCACAAACTGCTTCTCTAAATTGTATTGTTCTCATTTTGATGTTTTTCCTATTAAATGAAAGGCAAAAATAATAATTTTTTAATGAGTAAATGAAGTTCCGATAGTTTTTTTGTGGTATTTTTACTAAAACGTTTTCTTTGATAACTTTTTAGTAAATCTATTTTTTACGCTGTACTTTTTTGATTTTAATCAGAATTAAGAGCTTATTTTTATAAAATTCATATTTATTATGCATGCATAGTTTTAGTTAAAACATTTTTTTGTAATTTCGTAGCATCAATAAAAAATAGATAGAATAATGAAAATATTAGTTTGCATCAGTCACGTACCTGATACTACTTCAAAGATTAATTTTGTGAATAATGACACAGAATTTGATACGAATGGCGTTCAATATGTAATCAATCCAAATGACGAATTTGGGTTAACTAAAGCCGTACTTTTAAAAGAACAACAAGGTGCACATGTAACTGTTGTTAATGTAGGGGGAACAGATGCTGAAGCTACATTAAGAAAAGCATTGGCTATTGGTGCTGACGAAGCTATTCGTGTAAATACTACTGCTACTGATGGTTTACAAGTAGCTAAAGAATTAGAAAATGTAGTGAAACAAGGCGGATATGACTTAATCATTGCAGGAACAGAATCTATTGATTATAATGGTGGAATGGTACCAGGGATGTTAGCAGGATTACTTGGGTGTAATTTTGTGAATGCATGTATTGGTTTAGAAATTGCGGGAACTACGGCTACAACAATCAGAGAAATTGACGGTGGAAAAGAAACCGCTTCTGTGGCATTTCCACTAGTTATTGCTGGAAAAAAAGGCTTAGTAGAGGAAAAAGATTTACGTATTCCAAATATGAGGGGAATCATGACTGCAAGAACTAAAGTTTTACAAATTGTAGAACCTGTAGCTACAAGTGCAGCTACAAAATCAGTTAAATTTGAAAAACCAGCGGCAAAATCTGCTGTGAAATTAGTTAGCGCAGATAATTTAGACGAATTAGTAAACTTGTTGCACAACGAAGCGAAGGTTATTTAGTGTTCAGCTTTAAGTTTCAGTTTCTAAACACATAAACGATAAAATTTTTCAACACATAAACTTATAAAAACATGTCAGTTTTAATATATACAGAATCAAACGAAGGAAAATTCAAAAAAACATCTTTTGAAATTGCTTCTTATGCAAAAAAAGTAGCAGACTCGCTAGGAACAACTGTTACGGCTGTTACAATAAACGCTTCAGATGTTTCTTCATTAGCAACTTTTGGTGTTAGTAAAGTGGTGAATGTTACAAATTCAGACTTGAATACTTTTCATGCAAGAGCCTATGCAGATGTTATAAAACAAATAGCAACAAAGGAAAACGCAAAAATCATCGTTTTTGCTTCAACAACAGATAGTTTACATATTGCTCCTTTAGTAGCTGTAGGCTTAGATGCAGGTTTTGCTTCAAACGTGATTGCATTACCAGAAAGCACTTCACCTTTCCAAGTAAAAAGAAATGCCTTTTCAAATAAAGCCTTTTCAATTACTGAAATGACTACAGATGTAAAAGTATTAGGTCTTTCAAAAAATTCATTTGGGTTAGTAGAATCACCTGTATCGTTAACAGAAGAAGCATTTGCACCTAGTTTATCTGATACAGATTTTAGTGTAAAAGTGACAAATGCTGAAAAATCAACAGGAAAAGTAACCATTGCAGATGCCGAAATAGTAGTTTCTGCCGGTAGAGGATTAAAAGGACCAGAAAATTGGGGAATGATTGAAGAGTTAGCATCTGTTTTAGGAGCAGCAACCGCTTGTTCAAAACCCGTTTCGGATATTGGCTGGAGACCACATAGCGAACACGTAGGTCAAACAGGAAAACCAGTAGCTGCAAACTTATATATTGCAGTAGGAATTTCAGGAGCCATTCAACATATTGCGGGGATTAATTCATCAAAAGTTAAAGTAGTTATTAACACTGATCCAGAAGCACCTTTCTTCAAAGTGGCTGATTATGGGGTAGTGGGCGATGCTTTTGATGTTGTGCCAAAATTGATTGAAAAATTAAAAACATTCAAAGCAAACAACGCATAATTTTTTATATATTGTGCCCACAAAGGGCTATCTAAATTAATCTAGAAATAGCTTTGTTTAGATAGCCCTTTTTTTAGTGCATTTTTTGTACATTAGTACACTTTTTTGAATAATGATTTAAGAGAAAATGAGTTTAGTTAAACTAACAATTAAAGGAATATCTTATAGCCAAACCCAAAATGGCGCCTATGCCTTACTTCTTAATGAGGTAGATGGCGATAGAAAATTACCTATTGTAATTGGAGCTTTTGAGGCTCAATCTATTGCCATTGCTTTAGAAAAAGAAATTAAACCCCCACGTCCTTTAACCCACGATTTATTTAAAAGTTTTGCCGATCGATTTGACATTGTTGTGAAACAAGTTATTATTCATAAATTAGTAGATGGCGTATTTTTTTCAAGCATAATTTGCGAACGTGATAAAATAGAAGAAATTATTGATGCGCGCACTTCAGATGCTATTGCATTAGCTTTGCGTTTTAATGCGCCTATTTTTACGTATAAAAATATTTTAGACAAGGCAGGAATTTATTTAAATATGAATCCGACAGAAAATAATCTTGAAGACGTAGATAATGATGACGTGCTTTCCACTCCTCAAACATTTGGTATATCTGATGAA
>NZ_CALFIG010000225.1 GCF_937876455.1 uncultured Flavobacterium sp. | reverse complement strand
GTAGTAAATATTTTAGACAATCTATTAATATTATTAATGTAGGTTCTAATTTAAACAATACAATGAGTTCCTCAGTGAGTTATTCAAAAACAATACCTATTGTGCCTTTAATTAATTTCTCTGTATCTGTTACGCATAATCAAAACACAAATACAGGCGACGTAAATATGACTTTACCTACATTTAATGCAAGTGTAGATAGAATTTTTCCTTTTGCAAAAGCAGATGCTATTAAAAAAGGTTTTTTTCAAAATATTAATTTTCAATATAGTTTAAGAGGTGAAAATAGAGTAAAAACAAAAGAAGAATTTTTGTTTAAATCGGAAATGTTCAATGATGCACTGGCAGGTATTTCACACACAATTCCATTGACTACAAATTTTAAAATATTTAAATATTTTAGTGTTTCAACAAATGCTAATTATAGCGAAAGTTGGGTTTTCAATACTATAAATAAATATTACAACGCAACCACTAATAAAGTAGAAACTACACGCATAAATGGTTTTGATTCTTATAGAACCTATAATTTTGGAGCAAGTTTAGGAACTACTATTTATGGAACGTATACTTTTAAAGAAACAAATAAAATTCAAGCTATAAGACATATTATGCGTCCCAACTTGTCATATGGCTACACTCCAAGTTTTAATCAATATTATGACACGTATTTAGACCAGAATGGCAATCAAGTTGATTTTAGCCGTTTTGAAGGTTCTATTTTAGGAGCGCCTGGAAATGCAATTGCGAATGCAATTGGTTTTTCATTAAACAACTCTTTAGAAGCTAAAGTTCTCGACAAAGAAAGTAAAAAAGGCGAGGCAAAGAAAATAATGCTTTTAAATCAATTTAACTTTTCTACAAATTATAATTTTGCAGGGGATAAATTTAAATTAGCACCTATTCGATTTGTTGGTGGAACACAATTATTTGACAACAAATTGAATGTCAATTTTGGAGCTACTTTTGATCCATATGCTATTGATGAAAATGGTGTAAAAATAAATGAATACAGCATTTCAAATGGTGGAGCACTTCTTAGAATGACTAGCTCTAACTTAACACTTAGTTATAATATATCGAGTAACGATTTTGATAAAAGTAAAAAAGATAAGACAGAAAAACAGAACGTTCAAAATGGAGGAAGAAGTGACGATTTATTTGGTAGAGGAACAGATTTAAGCAATTCGAATGAAGAACTATTTGATAAAAGCAAGCAAGGAAGAGCAAACCAATCTGAATTATACAAATTTAAGATTCCATGGGATTTACGCTTGGCTTATTCCTTAACCTATTCAAACGATAAAAAGGAAAGACAAATTACCACTAATTCCTTAATGGTTTCTGGTAATTTAGATCTTGCAGTAAGATGGAAATTAGGATTTTCTTCTGGATATGACTTTGCTCGAAATGGACTTTCTTTTACCCAACTTAGATTTGAGAGAGATTTAGAAAGCTGGAAAATGAACTTTAGTATTGTTCCTGTAGGTGTCTATTCGTACTGGAATTTCTTCATTGGGGTTAAATCATCTATGCTTAGCGATATTAAATGGGAAAAACGAAAAATTCCTGATGCACGTTTACGATAAATCAAAATATATTAACCTACACAAAAATGAAAAAAATAATTTTTACAGAAAAAGCTCCTGCACCAATTGGCCCTTATAATCAAGCTGTTCTAGTTGGAAACACCTTGTATACATCAGGGCAAATTGCAATTAATCCTGCGACAGGTTTACTTATATTAGACTCCATTGAAGAAGAAACTAAAATGGTAATGGAAAATTTAAAGGCTGTTTTAGAAGCAGCTGATATGACGTTTGAAAATGCTATAAAAGTTTCAATATTTATTAGCGACATGTCTAATTTTGCTAAAATAAATGCAGTATATGGCAGTTATTTTTCTGAAGCAACTGCACCTGCTCGTGAAACGGTTGAGGTAGCTTGTTTGCCAAAAAATGTAAATGTGGAAATTTCAATGTTGGCTATAAAATAAACTAAGGCGCTAAACGCTCTATTTTCCAATTATACCCTTCCTGAAGTTCATATCGAATTCTATCATGAAGTCTATTGGCTCTTCCCTGCCAAAATTCAACAGATATTGGTCTTACTAAAAATCCACCCCAATTTTCTGGTCGTTTAATTTCGGATCCTGATACTTCTGTTGCTAAGTATTTTAATTTTTCATCTAGATATTCTCTTGATGGAATTACTTCACTTTGATTCGAAACAATTGCTCCCAACTTACTGCCTTCTGGACGAGAATCAAAATAATTATCTGAAACTTGTGCCGTTGTTTTCTCAGCTATTCCTTTAATTATTACTTGCCTTTCTAATATCGGCCAAAAGAAAGAAATACAAACATTTGGATGTTGCAAAATAGCTTTTCCTTTTTCTGAATTATAATTGGTGTAAAATATAAAACCCTCTTCATTAAATTTTTTAAGCAGTACTACCCTACTTTTTGGAAATCCATCCAAACCTATAGAAGAAACCGTCATCGCGTTAACTTCTCCCTTTTCTTGTTCTTCCGCTTCATAAAACCATTTATGAAACAATTGAATCGCATCACCAGGAATGGTGTTTTCTAATAATTCGCTCTTTTCGTATGATTTTCTATAGTTTGATAAATCGTTCATTTTTTATAGATAAAGGGTGTAAGGTTAAAGGTTGTTATTTTTAATTTAAAATTTTAAAATTCAAGTACCAAATTAAATTCGTAATTCCAAAAGCGATAATTCCAACGCTTCCAAATAAATTAAATGAATTATCATTAGTAAAAATTAATGCAATAGAAATTATTGGGAAAAGAAATACTAATATTATTGAAGGAATTTTTTTATTACATATTTTTTCTGCAAATTTTAATAAGCTACAATTTATTAATGATATAATTGTTAAGGGAATTGAATATACAGAAAGATACATAAGTGCCGCATTATTATCTCCATTTTCATAATATTTAGCTACAATGTAAAGACTAAATAAAATAATCATAATTCCAATAATATATAAAACTTTTGTTTTCATTTTTATAATTTTCTGTGAATATTTGTATAAAAAATTTAAAATTCGAATTCCAATCCATCGTCTGCTAGCAAGACGTTTTCAACTATTTCTTGGGCTTCTTTTTTAAATAGCTCAATATCACCATAGCGAGTTGAATAATGTCCTAGTAATAAATGTTTTACGTTTGCTAATTTAGCAATTTTTGCCGCTTGTTTAGCAGTACTATGCATTGTTTTTTCAGCCAGGTCAATTTCATTTTCTAAAAATGTTGCTTCATGGTATAAAACGGTAGTATTCGTAAGTAACGGAACTATTTTCTCTGAATACATAGTGTCTGAACAAAACGCATAACTTTTGGGTACAGGTGGATCAAAAGTTAATAAATCATTAGAGATTTGTTGGCCATTTTCTAAAGTAATTGCCCCACCTTGCTTAATTTTATTATAATATACTTTATCAATATCATAATTAAGAATGGCATTTATGTTTAAAGGGCGTTCTGTAATCTTTTCTTCAAACAGAAAACCATTAGTATACACTCTATGCTGCAATGGAATTGTTGAAACTTTAACTTTATCGTCTTCAAAAACCACTTCAGACGCTGTAGCTGTTAATTCATGAAAATACAAACCATAATTTGTATAAGCATTTCCTAGTTTTAATAGTAATAAAATAGCTTCTTTAATTCCTTTAGGACCATAAATATGCAAATCTTTTTCCCTGCCCAATAACATAAAAGTGGAAATTAAGCCAATTAACCCAAAAAAATGATCACCATGCAAATGAGAAATAAATATGTGCTCAATACGTGAAAATTTTACTTTATGTTTTCGCAATTGCACTTGTGTTCCTTCTCCACAGTCTATTAAGAACATATGATTTTTAATCTCTAAAACTTGCGATGTAGGATTGGTAATAGTTCTTGGTGTAGCGGCATAACAGCCAAGTATTTTTATTTTCATAGTTTTCAGTCGCAATTTTCAGTCGCAGTTACTGAATGCTGTAAACTGAGACTAAAAACTTTATTAAAATCCTAAATCAGATCGGAAGAGCACACGTCTGAACT
>NZ_CALFIG010000224.1 GCF_937876455.1 uncultured Flavobacterium sp. | reverse complement strand
AATTATCAGCAACTTACATTTAATTGCCTGATACCTAAGAATAATAGGTATTGGAATTTAGTAACTGTCATACTAATTTTGTCGTAACAAATCGCAGTAAATATCAGTTTAACCCCTTAAAACAGCAATAAAATGAACATCCACGCTAAACAACCCAAACAACCTAAACAGTACGTTTACACCTTTTATATTAAAATCGGTGGTCAGGAATTTGAAACAGGCCGTAAATCTGTTTACGCTCATAGCTACGACGAAGCCGAGAACCTGTTTAATAAATTAGACTTACCATTCCACCACTATTCAACAGTTGAAACCAAATAAATCTCTCACCCCTTAAAAATAACAACGCTATGAACGCAACAGCAACAACAACTCCCCGCCTCTATGTAGGCACCTACGCAAAGTATAACAACGGAAGCATCCAAGGCGCTTGGATGGACTTAGACAGTTTCAGCGATGCCGATGAATTTATCGAGGCCATTAAAGAACTGCATAGCGATGAAGAAGACCCGGAATTTATGTTTCAGGATTATGAGGGCTTCCCGGAATGTTTCTATTCGGAGTCTATGTCAACTAAAGAGATTGAGCAGTTGTATGAATACCTGAACATGGACGAGGAAGACCGTGAACTGCTCACAATGTATGCAGAAGCAACCGGATACAGTATTGAAGATATTGATTTAAGCGACGCACAAGACGCATTTCACGGCACTGCTGACAGCGAGGCCGGTTTCGCTGAACAAATAGCTGAAGAATGTGGTGAAATCCCTAAAGACATGCCGTCTTGGATTGTTATTGATTGGGAGGCATCTTGGAAATGCAATTTACGCCACGATTACAACACAGCAACAGCAGATGACGGAACAATCTGGTTTTTCTTTAATCGCTAATCAACCCCTTTCCCCGTTCAGAGAATGATCGCCGCTCGTTACGGCAACGGGGAGCAAGTTTAACCACTAAAAAAAATACACATGAACCCAATCACTCAAGGACTGGCATTGATAGCGTTCTGCTATCTGCTTAAATTAATCGTAAACAAGTTAAACCATTGGGCGAAGTAATTGCCTGTAAATAGCTGAAATAATATGAATTACTACGACATAAAACAACTTGAAGAAGATCCCAACACCTCGGAGAAATTAAAATTTCATTGCTCCGAATACATACGTAGAACAGACTTTATGTTAGATTGGTATTTTAGGGAAAATGGCGGAGGTAATTTCACCATTAACTCTAAAATGGTACGAATGCACTTATCTAAAATCAGGCAAATTGTTGAAGGTAGAGACGAAAATTAACCGTAAGCGAATACAGATAACGCGAAACGGGAGCCATTGTTCCCGTCTTGACAAGTGAACGGCACACGGTCAACTGATGAGCATTGCCGAAGAAAACACTATGAAAGCAATGGAATACAATACATTAAACGGTTCAGTAGTTACCGGCGAAAACTGGCAATACATTGGCAAGTTCGGGCAGGCGGTACTTAACCACATAATCAAACTAAATGCTATGAGCGACAATGTAATTAAGCAACAGGTTTTAAATGCCCATATTGAACAATATAGCCGCAAAGTTGGCGGAGTTACAATAATTAATAAAACCTCCGAATCATGATTAAGGTAAGAGCATTTTCGCACAGTAGAAAAAAATCTTCACCATATATTGAAGAAAACGACATTGTGATTTTAGAGGTAAAAGACGAGTGCGTATGTCAACAGGATTTTAAATTGATTTATGAAGCAATGTCTGATTGGCTTTCAGGACGGTACGAATCAATTATAGATGAATGGTTTGATATTTATTTAACAAAAGTCCAAGACGGCGACGGCACAGAATATTACATTGAACACGACGCAACAAAACCCGTTTACCCTGAATGTAAAAACAAATTTACAATACAAATAGAATCAAAATATATTGACCCGGTGTTTGGCAATGAAGTGGTATATTCAAAGCACTTCGACAATTTATTGTCGGCACAAATTTTCTATGACAGTGCATTAAAAGAAAACGAACAGTTTAAAGGTGTGTTTCCACGGTTAATTATTGAAAAGAAACCCGTATGATCCTCCTATATTCCCTCCTCTTCCTTCAATTCCTTGCCTGTTTACACGTTCTCAGGTGCGAAAGCAAGGACAGGA
>NZ_CALFIG010000223.1 GCF_937876455.1 uncultured Flavobacterium sp. | reverse complement strand
TTGTTTAGTAGCTTCAGTAGCTTTGAAATAAGGTTGAGCAAAAGCAATAATTAAGGCTGTAAGTAAGCATAAGCGTGTAGCAAGTAACAACCATTTTTTTATTTTTGAGCTCTTTCTTGTTTGAATCTCAATTTCTTTAAGTAGCGCTACATTTGTAAAATATTGTTTTTGGAATCTTCTTAATTGGAATAAATGTACCAAAATAGGCACAATTAGCAGGAATAAAAAATATAAAATGTCAGGATGTTTAAACTCCATTTTGAAAAAAGATTTTTCAAAAGTACGAAAAAATATTTTTTTATGGAATACTTTTTACATGAAGTAGCGTTTAACAACTAAATTGTAAAGTTCAAGGAATATAAATTATCTTTTTTTACGTTTTGCAGCTCGTTTTTTCTCAACAGCTCTATTTCTAGGTGCTGTTTTTCTAGGTGTTCTTTTTCCGGGACCCCCTAAATTTACTTTTTTATTTTTATCAGATTTTTCGTGAAAGGCTTCTCCGCCTTCTTTTTTGGGTCTTTTCAGTAAAAACTTTACTTTTTTATGGTCCTTTTCAAACTCTAACCTGCGTTCTTCTATATGGACCTCTTCAGGGATAGGTAATATAGTAACTTCTTTTTGCATTAAGACTTCTGTTTCAATAAAATCTTCTTCTTCTTTTGGTACGATAAAACTAATGGCAATACCTTCTTTGTCTGCACGGCCGGTTCTACCAATTCGGTGTATATATTGTTATGAAGTTTCTGGAAATTGAAGATTAATAACGTGTGTAATATCCGAAATATCCAGTCCGCGCGCCATTATATCTGTAGTAACAATACCACGTAATTCACCATTTTGAAATAACTCCATGGTATTTAAACGATAATTCTGTGTTTTATTAGAATGAATGGCACCAAATTGATTTGGAAAATTTTCTTCTAAACTCTCTAATACAAAGTCTGCTAATCTTTTGCTATTGACAAAAATTAATATTCTACTGTATGCCTCGTCTGCTAAAAAATGTTTTAAAAGATTAATTTTAGTTAAAAAATTAGGCACATGATATACACGTTGCTCAATTTTTTCCAAAGGTGTTCCGCTAGGTGCTAAAGACACTTCTTCGGGGAATTCAAAATATTCATCTAGTATTTCGTCTACTTCTTCTGTCATAGTAGCAGAAAACAATATATTTTGCCTTTTAGTCTTCATCATCGATAAGATTGAGGTAAGCTGCACTCTGAAACCTAGATTAAGAATTTCGTCAAATTCGTCAATAACTAATTTTTGAACGGTATCAAATCGCAAAACATTATCCAAGGCTAAATCCATTACTCGACCCGGTGTCCCTACTACAATATCTAAACCTTCATAGATGTTTGCTTTTTGTGTATTGATGTTTACCCCACCATATACTGCTAATGAGCGAACACTCATGTATTTTGTGAGTTTTTCAATTTCTTCATGTACTTGCACCACTAATTCGCGAGTAGGTACTAAAATTAACACTCTTGGCGTATCTATTTTTTGAAATTTCCATTGTTTTAATAGCGGTAATAAATAAGCAAATGTTTTTCCTGTTCCTGTTTGTGCAATTGCCATGACATCTCTACCTGAAAGAATTACAGGTAAAGCTTTGACTTGAATAGGAGTAGGGTGAGTGAACCCTAATTCGTCAATAGCCTTTTGTACAGAAAGAGGAAGTTGTAGATGTTCAAATGTTACCATTATATAGAAATTTAGGCAAAGATAGGCATTGCTATTCTGAGAAGCAATCTTTTAGCCTGTTTCTTCATGAGTCACATAGAAGCTATCCTATTCAATTTATAAAAAACTATCGAATTTACACGTATATTTGTTCTTTATTTTTAACAATGAATCACGAAATTATCATTACAAAAGACGGCTCCACATCTTTGTTTCTTCCTGCATTAAATGAAACCTATCATTCTAGATTTGGTGCTATGCAAGAGGCTGAACATGTTTTTATCAAAAACGGTTTAGAAACGTATGTGAATAAGTACAATGCAAATCAGGTAAACGTATTAGAAATAGGCTTTGGCACAGGTTTAAATGCTTTGATGACAATTTGTGCTGCAGAAAGTTTGGCAATTAGTGTTAATTATGTTGCAATTGAGGCGTTTCCTGTTCCAAGTGAACTACTGAAACAGCTTAATTATCCATCCTTGTTAGAAATGAATAATCAGCTTGAAAATTTTACTAAGTTGCATGCTGTTTCTTGGGAACAAAAGCATAAAATTAGTTCTTCATTTGAACTCACAAAATATCAAATGTTATTTCAAGATATTGATTTTCAAAATACTTTTGATGTTATTTATTTTGATGCATTTGGATTTGATGTACAACCTGAATTATGGACGGAAACTTTATTTGAAAAAATGTTTAAAGCATTAAAATCTAATGGAATATTGGTAACATATGCTTGCCGAACTGTAATAAAAAAAAACATGTTAGCTGTCGGTTTTGAAGTCGAAAAATTACCTGGCGCACCAGGAAAAAGGGAAATGCTAAGGGCGTTTAAAATTTAAATAAAAATTAACATTTTGTTGAATTGTATCACTAAAAAAAGAAGTAAATTAGCAGTATTAATAGATGAATTATGCCAAGACAAATTTATTTGTATACCAAATCGATACTCGAACGAGTAAGTTTTGATGCAAAATTATTTTGCAAAGAGTTAGAGAAAGCAACTCGAATGTTGCTTCCTTATGAGATTGATCAACTAAGAGAATGGTTACTTAGTTTTACACAAGAAAAACCCGAATTAAGGCAATGTATGGTTTACATAGAAAACTAATAAAAAATCCCCAATCATGATTGGGGATTTTTTATTAGTTTGAGAAATTTAATTTTAATCGTATTTGATTTTCAATATCTAAAAAAGTTGAATCATTCGAAATAATAATATTTGATAAAAGGTATTTAATAATTGGTCTGCAATAATCAATCTCAGTTTTTGG
>NZ_CALFIG010000222.1 GCF_937876455.1 uncultured Flavobacterium sp. | reverse complement strand
ACGCTCTTCCGATCTTGTAGGAGTTATTCTCCTATATAGTAAAATATAAATATATTTGCTAATCAGAAAGTTTGGGGATTTTAATACAGTAAAAAAATTAAATCTGATGAGAGAAACCGTAAAAAAAGATTAAAAAAAGGGATTAGATTTAACGACATTAAAAAACTAGCTTTTTTGCTACATTTTCATTTATAAATGTTAAATTTTTTAATAAAAAAGTGTTAATATTGGTGTTTGTATAATTAAAGGATAAAAAAAATAATATAAACTTTAGTATAAATCTGTTATGCTTTAAAGTTTTCGGTAATATAAAGAAATGGATATAATCAAGAATAACCCATACAGGATAATCGGAATTCTTTCAAATGCTACGGCTAAAGAAATTCAGAGTAGAAAAGGTAAAATAACTGCTTATGCTAAAGTTGGAAAACAGATAACTTCTGAATATGATTTTCCTTTTCTTGATAGCATTGATAGAGACCAAAATAAAATTGAGAAAGCTTTTTCAGTAATTCAACAATCTAAGGATATGCTTGAAAATTCATTGTTTTGGTTCTTGAATACTAACTCGTTTGATGAGACTGCTCTTAGTTATTTAATCAACGGAGATAAAGAGAAAGCTATTGAAATTTGGGAAAAAGTAACGACAGAAAAAGAAATTACTACAAAAAACTATTCTTGCTTTAATAATATTGGGACATTAAAATTACTTGGAAAATCTCAAGAAGAAATTAAAGAGGGTGTTGAAAAAAAAATAAAACTTATAGAATCACAAAGTTTTACAAATTTCGTTCACTCAGTTGCAGGTGAAGCCTATATCATAGACAATCAAAAGCAAGTCGAAATTTTTATAAATGAAATATTAAAACAAATCCAAGGCAAATTCTCAAACGCAGAAACATTAAAATTATTTAGTAATTGCAATGGAACAACCCAGCAGTATTTATCCCAAAAGTTTACTGAAGAACCAGTACATAATATTGAAAGCCAAATTGAGATAACAAAAAAGAAAAGAAATGAAAATAAAATAAGTGCTTTTAAATTTGGTTTAAAGCTATACGAGAATACCAAATCTGATTTAGCTCTTTTAAAATCACTACTTGGAATTAACGATTTAAAATATAAAATGATTGCAGATAATTTAGCAAAAGAAATTATGCAATGTGGTATTGATTATTTTAATGAAAGCCAAGAAAATGACAGTACAGAAGAATACTTAGAAAACACTAGGCGTTTAAATTTAATTGCAGATTCAATTGCAGTTGGAAAGCTCACAAAAGATAAAGCAAAAGATAGTCTTGCAACTCTTGAAGATATGAAAGACCAAAAGATTGATAGAGCTATTGCAATATTAAGCTCTATTAGATTGGCTTACGATAATGCTATTAGTGAAATAGATGAGCAAGTTTCTAAGATGAGGATGAGGATGTCATATAATCAAACCATCAACTATTCTAAAGTTGATAAAATGAAGGCAGAATGTTTGAATTGGGATAAAGTTGTTGAAGTTGTTAGTGACGGAATAAGTGTGAATGATATTGTAGCAATACAAGGGTGTTCAAATCAAAGTAAAGTTTCGGAATATAAAAATCTTGTAGATTTTTTATTTAGTAAACTTGGACCTTTCCAAATAAATCAAGTAAAACATATTTGCTATTGGAAAGATGTACGAGCAGCCCAAGCTATGTCCACAGCAAAGCAAGTTGGTTCAACTATCAGTAATGCAACAAGTGGAGGTTGCTATATTGCAACTATGGCTTATGGTGATTACGACCATCCACAGGTAATTGAGTTAAGAAAATTTAGGGATGACTTTTTAAGCAAAACAATCCTAGGTAGAAATTTTATAAAATTCTATTACAAATTCTCTCCTATTCTAGTTAGTAAACTACAAAACAAACCAATTGTAAATAAAGTAATTCGTAAATTTTTAGACAAGTTTATCAAATCAATCCGTAAATAATGAAAAAGACTTTAAACATAATTTTTCTTGTAAGCTCAATGAATCTATTTGCTCAACAGCAAACAATAGGCGTTTCTGACAATGATATTTCAACTCTTAGAAATACAGTAGAAAAGCAAAAAACAGAAATTAAATTATTGGATTCTAAATTGTCAAATCAAATGATTGTTGTTAATCAGCAAAAAAACACAATAAAAAAACTAAGTGTTTCAGTAGATAGTATAAGAAATCTAACAAATACCAATAGCACTAATATTAATGTAATTGCCAATGACTTAGGAACAAAAATTCAACAAACTGGACAAAAATCAGAAACTCAAATTTCTAAATTGGGAACTGATGTTGAAAAAAACCGTTTGTATTGGATTATTGCAACGTTAGTAACTCTTTTATTAGGTGGATTAGTTTATTGGTTACTGGGCAAGCGCATTGCCTCCAGTCAAACAGATGTTGAAACACAAATTAGAAACACAAAAAAATCTTTGGAAGAAGAAAGTTTAAAATTAGATGCTCAACTATTGGATATAATAAATTCGCAACTTAAAATTAAAGAAACTCAGGTTGACAACAAATCTGAAAATGGTGAAAAAGACCACTCATTAGTCTTAAAAGTGGCTGATGAAGTAACTAGAATTTTGATGAATCTTGAAGTAATGGACAAAGAAATAAAAGGATATAAGCACCTGAAAAAATACTCTGAATCTATCCTAGATAACCTTAAAGCCTATGGTTATGAAATTCCTCAACTTATAGGGATGAATTATAATTCCGGAATGAATATGGTTGCTACACTTGAATTTGATGACACAATAGAATCAGGAAAACAAATCATTAAGAGAATTATAAAACCACAAGTGAATTTTGAAGGTAAAGTAATTCAAACAGCAAAAGTAACAGTAGCATTTAACGAATAAAAAATATCATAATGGCAAGATTAAAAATTGATTTCGGAATAGACTTGGGTACTACAAACTCCGCAATAGCAGTTTATGACAGTGGTAAAACAAAAATGTATCGAACTGACACGCAGAGAGAAACAATGCCTTCATGTGTCATGGTAACAAAAAAAGGTTTCTTAGTTGGAGACAAAGCCTTTGCACAATTGGCAAAAGATAAAAAGAAATCATCTGCAAATCCTGATTTTATATCAAACATTTTTATCGAATTTAAACGTACTATGGGTAATTCCATTAAGTATAAAACTGATAATGGGTCTGAATTGTCATCAGAGGACTTATCTGCTGAAGTATTAAAAACACTAAAATCTTATGTAGACGATGAAAATGTAAAATCTGCGATTATTACTATTCCAGCCGCTTTTGAAATGAATCAAATTAATGCTACAAAAAAAGCAGCAGAATTGGCAGGTTTGGAATATGTCGAATTAGTGCAAGAACCTTATGCGGCTGCTATAGCCTATGGTGTAGAGTCATCAAATAAAAATGGATATTGGTTAGTTTTTGATTTTGGCGGAGGTACTTTTGATTCTGCATTAGTTAAAGTTGAAGATGGTATTATAAAAGTGATTGATACGGAGGGAGATAATTTCTTGGGTGGTAAAAACTTGGATGAAGCCATAGTAGAAAATGTTTTCATTCCTTATTTACAAAATAAATATTCTATTGAATCGATACTTGAAGATGCTGAAAAGCTGAATGCATTTAAAGAAATGTGGAAACCCCTTGCAGAGGATGCAAAAAACCAACTTTCTTACAAAGAAGAATATCCAATTCTAACTAACTTATATGACGAATATGGCGAAGATGATGAGGGAGAAGAATTTGAAATTGACTTGACAATTACTCGTGATGAATTAAAAGTAATTATTTCACCATTTATACAAAAAGCTATTGATTATTGTAAAGTACTTTTAAAAAGGAATAATTTAACAGGTAGTTCATTAGATGAATTGATTCTTGTAGGAGGTCCGACTTTGTCACCTATCGTAAGAGAAATGCTAGAGAACCAAATTAGAAAACCTAACACAAGTATTGACCCAATGACTGTAGTTGCTCAAGGAGCTTCTATATATGCCTCATCTATTAACAATCCAGTTGAAGGAGAAGTTGACCATTCAAAAATACAATTAAACATAGATTATGAATCAATGGTTGTAGGTTCAGAAACATTTGTAACCCTTAAAACCAAAGAAATTAATAAAATAGTTTATGCTGAAATTTCTCGTGGTGATGATGCATTCAAGAGTGAAAAAGTAGAACTTAATAATATTGGAGAAG
>NZ_CALFIG010000221.1 GCF_937876455.1 uncultured Flavobacterium sp. | reverse complement strand
AAGGCTATTTAACTCAATTAGCTCCAAAAATAAATGAGGAAATAAATAAAGAAATCAAATTTTATGCAATGCCTATTTTTATAGGTGGAGGTTTGCTAATTTTTGAAAACAAATAAGTAAAAGTGCCATTTAAACAAATAAAATTGTAATTAAACCGCAAACAAACAAATTTATTGGTCAATAATAAGCACATATATAATAAACAATCAATCAAGTATGATTAATAAAACATATAAAATATTAATTACAGGAGGAGCAGGCTTTATAGGCTCAAATTTATGTGAATATTTTTTAGCAAAAGGGCATCAAGTAGTTTGTTTAGATAACTTTGCAACGGGACACCTTCACAATATTACTTCTTTTTTAGAAAATAAACATTTCACTTTACTCGAAGGCGATATTAGAAGTCTAGAGACATGTAAGCAAGCGGTTAAAGAGGTAGATTATGTATTACATCAAGCGGCTTTGGGCTCCGTTCCTCGTTCACTTAAAGATCCAATTACCACAAACGAAGTAAACGTTTCTGGATTTTTAAATATGTTGGTTGCTTCAAGAGATGCTAAAGTAAAACGATTTATATATGCAGCAAGTTCTTCCACCTATGGAGATTCGGAAAATTTACCAAAAGTAGAAGATGCAATAGGGAAACCATTATCACCTTATGCAATAACAAAATATGTAAATGAGTTATATGCTGAAATTTTTAGCAAAACGTATGGCATAGAAACGATCGGGTTGCGTTATTTTAATGTATTTGGAAGAAAACAAGATCCAAATGGAGCATATGCAGCCGTAATTCCCTTATTTGTGAAACAGTTTATGAACCATGAAAGCCCTGTAATTAATGGTGATGGAAATTATTCTAGAGACTTTACGTATATTGACAACGTTATTCAAATGAATGAATTAGCTATGCTAACGGAAAATCCAGAAGCGGTGAATACAGTTTATAATACGGCTTATGGAGATAGAACAACACTTACACAATTAGTAGAACTATTGAAAGATAATTTAGCCCTTTTTGATTCCAAAATTGCTGATATAAAAGTAATATATGGTCCAAATAGAGCAGGGGACATACCTCATTCTTTAGCTAGTATTGAAAAAGCACAAAGCAAATTAGGGTATAAACCCAAGTATTCCATTGAACAAGGTATAAAAGAAGCTGTTTCTTGGTATTTTTATAATTTAAAATAACATTATGAATAAAATCGCCATTATAGGATTAGGCTACGTAGGTCTTCCTTTAGCTAGATTATTTGCCACAAAATATCCAGTAATTGGATTCGACATCAATCAAAAAAGAATTGAAGAATTAAATCAAGGAATTGATACTACGTTAGAAATTGAATCAGATTTATTACAATCTGTTTTAAAGCAACAAAATGACAATACTATTGGTTTGTTTTGCTCTTGTACTTATGAAGATTTAAAACAGGCAAATTATTACATTATTACAGTTCCTACTCCTGTTGATAAAAACAATCGACCAGATTTAACACCCTTATATAAAGCCAGTGAAACAGTTGGTAAGGTTTTAAAGAAAGGAGATATTGTTATTTATGAATCTACCGTATACCCCGGTGCTACAGAAGAAGATTGTGTACCTGTTTTGGAACGAATGAGCGGTTTAAAATTTAATGTTGATTTTTTTGTGGGTTATTCTCCTGAGCGAATAAATCCAGGTGATAAAGAACATACCGTAGAAAAAATATTAAAAATAACATCAGGCTCGACACCCGAAACGGGGCAATTAGTTGATGATTTATACAAAAGTGTCATTACAGCGGGCACACATTTAGCGCCAACTATTAAAGTAGCAGAAGCCGCTAAAGTGATTGAAAATAGTCAACGTGATATTAATATTGCTTTTGTAAATGAATTGGCTAAAATTTTTAATTTAATGGACATTGATACACATGCCGTATTAGCAGCTGCTGGAACCAAATGGAATTTTTTACCCTTTAAACCAGGATTGGTAGGCGGACATTGTATTGGAGTTGATCCCTACTATTTAGCACATAAAGCACAAGAGCTGGGGTATCATCCTGAGATTATTTTGGCGGGTCGTAGATTGAATGATAGCATGGCAGAATACATTGCTTCACAAGTAGTAAAATTAATGATTAAAAAAGGAATTCATGTTAATGAGGCTAACTTATTGATGTTAGGGATAACGTTTAAAGAAAATTGTCCTGATGTTCGTAATACTAAAATTGTTGCCGTTGTAAAAGCACTTCAGGAATATGGTATTACAGTAACTATATATGACCCGTGGGCAAATCCTGACGAAGTAATGGATGAGTATGGGTTGTTAACCACAAATCAAAAACCAGTTGTGCTTTATGATGCAGTTGTGCTGGGAGTTGCACATAATATGTTTAAAGAAATTGACTTTAATGACTTTACGAATGAGGAAACAATAATATATGATGTAAAGGGTGTACTCGAAGTAGCTGATGGAAAACTATAACAGAACAATATTTTTGCAAAGAAAAAATCTATTATTAATTATACCTAGCTTGTCTTTTGGAGGTGCAGAGAGAGTAGCATCTATTCTAGCGTCTGAATTATCAAAAAAGTATAATGTATATCTTGTTGTATTACATAAAAGTAAAAATGAATACTTAATAAATGAAATGGTTAATGTTATTTACCTTGACCCCCTATTTTTACCTAGTAATAATGTTTTTCATTCAATATTTAAAAACGTAAATTACATTAAAAAAATTCACAAAATAATTACTAATAATGACATTAATATTATACTAAGTTTAAATACAACAACAAACATATTAAGTATTATTGCAAGTATAATAAATAGAAAAAAAATAATAATTAGCGAAAGGAACAACCCAAATGTTTATAAATTGAATGTGATTTGGAATTTTCTTCGTAAATTTTTCTATCCATTTTGTGATTATCTTATTCTTCAAACAGAAGCAATTAAGAAAGATTATTTTAAGATTATTTCACATAATAAAATAAAAGTTATTCCAAATCCTATTAAACAAGATTTATTAAATAATAAATTTTCAAATTCAACAAAAGAAAATATTATTTTAACTGTCGGGAGATTAGATGAAAATAAAAATCAAATGATGCTTATTAATTCTTTTGCAAATTTAAATGATAAAAAATGGAAACTTTATATAGTTGGCGATGGTAAATTAAGATTAGAATATGAAGAATATGTAAAAAAAATAAATCTTTTAGATAATATCATTTTTACTGGAATGGTTAATGATATAAGTTATTATTATGATAGGGCAAAAATATTTGTTTTGACATCCAATTCTGAGGGATTTCCAAATGTGCTATTAGAAGCTATGTCAAAGGGAATTCCTTGTATTTCAACAAATTGTAATTATGGACCTTCAGAATTAATTATTGATTCTGAAAATGGATATCTGGTTGAAATTGACAATATAAATCAATTAAAAGAAAAATTAAATAAATTAATGTATAATACAATTTTACAACAACAGTTTAGTCAAAAAGGGATAAATACTTCAAAACACTATTCAATTGAATTTATTGTTAGTAAATGGGATAAATTAATAACTAGTCTTGTAAATTAAATGATATTACCTAGCTCAAAAATAAAAATCAAATCCATTTTTAAA
>NZ_CALFIG010000220.1 GCF_937876455.1 uncultured Flavobacterium sp. | reverse complement strand
AAAAGATTAATCGGATTTTAATTGACTAAAGATAAATATTTTGTTACATTTGTGGATATAATTAAAACGATGAAACAATTAATTTATAAAGGAACGATCATAGAAAGCGACTCTGGTGAAAATTGCGATGCTTTGTTTATTGGAGGAGGTATGCCAATAGCGGAAATTTTACAACACGAAATAAACGGGAAAGAAGTGTCTGTAAGATATTGGATTTCTGATAAAGAAAAAACAAAAGAAGAATTGCAAGAAAACTTTTTGAAAAATTTATTTGGTGCTGTTGACGCTGAATACCGAGATGCTTATTCGGATTATACTGGCTACTTATGGACTAATGAAAATTTAGAAATTGGCGGACACGATTTACTTGGTGAACTAAGAGGTAATCTTGGTAAATTTATTTGGTTGGAAATTGATGTTTATTAACTGAACACGGCAAGAAAAAAAGTCACACAAAAGTTTGCGTAATTACCTATTATTCATATATTTGCCCCGCGTTTAACCTTTTAAGCCTATTAGCGCGTATCGAAATTGAAAAAAGGTTATTGAATGGGCGGAGTCAATCAGTGAGTTCTCCGCCCATTTTTTATTCACTCGTCGTCGGTGAATAAATTAGAAAGTACCGCTCCGACTATCATTAGACAAAATCCTACTATCCCTACATAAGAAGGAAGGCCAAAAGCAGAAGCCCCGCCCATGATAGTTCCTACACCACCAAAGGCAAGCCCAAGTTTTTTCATCTTCTTGGAAGTTCTCGCATCCCAAAACTCCTTAGTCTTTTTTACCCTCATTGTTTTTCTTCTTTAGTTTGATCTTAAACTTCTCTGCAAGACCATACATAATAGCCTCGTGATTAGAAAATAACCAAGTTACTATCTCTCTACCAAGGAGTGCCGTAGCAGCCGCGACAGCCGCCTCGTATTTAGGCCCAAAGGTGTATGACCAAACATTAGCTGAAATCAAAGAAAGAAAAAAAGACAAAAGCATTGAGGCGAAGATTGCCCGCTTACTCATCTCGATTTTACCTGTATGTATTCTGAAAGCTACTGACATAACTGATGTGAAAAATGCAGTCGCAATAACAAAGAATGACTTTGAAAACCACGACATAAATTGTTCCCATAATTCATTGAAGCCATGACCGAATTGCATAGTAAAATTTGGTTAATAGGTGAAAAAAAACAAAAGCCCCAACAAACACTTCATTCCATTGAAGCCTTGTGGGGTCTAAAAAAAATTCATCCAAAAGTTGATTACTACTTAACAATATCGCATACATGGTCAATATCTTACTCCACTCATTTTTGTGAACGTTCCTTGCGAATAAAGGAAGCCCGAAACATATAGCCATTGTAATAGCGTTTAACTTATACCATAAATCAGGTATCCCGTAAGCCGTTACAATGTACGCTGAAAACTGTGATAACATAGCTATCACAATCGAAACGTTATATGCCCGCGTTTCCCTCATCGGCCTTTAGGACGTCCGCCAATAAATTCGTATGCGACCATTGAAGGAGCGGAACTGTCTTTGAGTTCCGATTCATCGTCGTATTCAAATTTCCATTCTTCGGGGAAAGTGATTGTGTAATCAGTCAGGGTTTCAGGACTCGTAGGGGGCGTAAAACTCCCCGATGTACCAATAGGAAACCGTACAAATGTCGCGTCCTCCGTCTCGAAGAACTGCAACGTTGCGTTTGATAGCGTTGCTTTTGCCATGATGCAAATATATTACTTTTTAGAAACTTTCTTAGCGCGTGCCATAATAAAATTCTCCGCCTCGTCCATGCTTTGTTTTGGTCTTGGCCTCTCTGCCGCAATACCATTATTTACTTTGGCTTCCCATACCGAAAAACGATAAATAAACTTCATCTGTTCAGCCCTTTCTTCAAAAGGCATCTCTTTTAGTTTATCGTATTCCTTCTCCAAATTATCACCGTAAATTACAGGTGCTTCTTTTTTGATCTTCTCTTGCAGTTCTTCGCTGTAATCCGATATTCCCGATACTCTTGTTGGCGGCGCAATTACCCCTTCCTTAAACTCACCTTTCTCGTTTAGGTAAAGGTCAAATAGTTTTTCCTTAGATACGTGGTCGTAGAAACCATAATTCATATCTTCCATAATCATAGCTGGAACAAACAAGAGGTCGCCGGGGTCGTAAGTTATAGGTTTACCATGCGGGTCAATCATTGCAAATTTGCCGTCTGCCGTTCCCTGTATTTGTTCGCCAAACCAAGTGTCTGAAAACCATTTTTGAGCAACATTGATAAGACCACCTTTCAGCCCTTCGTTTTCAAGCGATAGTCTAACGTAAGCCTTTTGTCTGTCGTTAAAATAAGCTATTCCACTTGCTACTTGGTCTGCCATACGTGGACTAACAGCGTCGGCGGCAGGTTTGAGAAAAGCTGAATAGAATGTGTTTACAACCGCGTTGACAGGTCTTCCGTATTGAACGTCCTTTTCAATTTGGTTTTTGATCTGAACAACACTTGTAAACGATGCGTCAAAAGCCCCCATCGCAGCAGATAAGAAAACTCTCTCAGGATTAAAGTTTTGACGGT
>NZ_CALFIG010000219.1 GCF_937876455.1 uncultured Flavobacterium sp. | reverse complement strand
CAGTTAGGTTTACAAATTCCCGCCATCTTTTTTATTTTTAAATTCGTTAGTAATTTCTTGTTCTAAAACTTCTTTAACCATCTTTTCTAAATCACCTTTCCCATATAGGTAAACCAATCGTCTTACCTCTCCTTTGTTGTGGGCTATTTTGGTAATTTTCTTTCCATTTACCTCAAATACTAATTCAAACATTATAATAGTTTTAGCAATATTACTATCTTTAGAGTATCTTTTTTTATGAATTTTAAATACATTCCAATACAAGATAAGATATACCTAAGTAAATTAGGATTGAATTGTAGTTACGCCAAGACTAATAAAATAGATGTACTAAAAGAACTGTATTCTATTAAAGAAAGAATAATAAATAATGATATTGAAATCTACTATATTATCTGCGAGGATAAGTTAATCAAAAAAGAAACTTTTTTTAAGAACGTGTGGACATGCCGTAATAACATCTACCCAAGCAGACTACATAAGATACTGAAAGATGAACATCTGAAAAATATAATCTTAAATAGAATTGATATGATGTTGTTATTTATCAGCAACACCGCATACTAATAAGGTTTGTTCCGGATTTATACACATCTACCTTACCCATGTAAATACCCATTGATATTTCATTGGTATCAACGCTCTGCGTAGCATTGTATTCTGTATTATTAATTGTTACGGAGTTATGCATGAATACTCCCTCTAATACATTCTCTAATGTTTCCGCTAAATAAGGATTCATCCTAAATTCATACAATGATTGTGTGTTCTTGTAAACAGAAACCCTTGTTCCACTCGCTGTGGTGTTCTCAATACTATTAAATAAGTCGTTGCTTTGCTTGATAAGTACTCCAAATAAATACAAATTATTCGTGAAAGGAAGTACGGCGTATTCTAAGTCACCCAATTTACAACTGTTAGTCCAATCTATTTTTATTAATTGTTGATGTACGCAATTATTTTGGTCGTAAATAGTGTAGTATCTTGATTCGACATAACCACCATAAGGTGAGTTGTTATTGATACGCAACTTGAATATGTTAGGTAACTCATCTAATATAGTTGTCAACCTAATATTCTTGTAATATATTTCAGACGGTGACAGCTCCCACCCCTCTACTTCCAATAACTCTGAGTTGCCATTACAGTCAATAGCATAGACAGTTAATCCATCTTCGTAAAGTGTGTAAAGGCTAATATCTCTTATACATAGTCCTTGTCCAACGCTATTAATATCCGTGAATGTCAACGTAAAAGTGTAAGTCCCGGTATTCTCTGGTTGAAAATTAAACACCAATTCACCACTCAATTGCGTAAGTTGTGCAGGCGTTATTGGTATAGCGTTAGTGTCCATTCCATTTACATAGGAAAGCTGATACGTGTAACCTAAGTGTGTGCTTGTGTAAGGTACTGAAATGTAATAATTATATCCGCTAATAAGGTTTACATGAAATGTTATTGACGGGTCTGATTCAACTATCTCTTGTGAATTTATTGAGTGGCATAACGTTGTTCCTGACCACACAAAATCAACGACATCAAAGTCACTTTGCTGCACTGATGTAATAGTGTGGACATGACCTAAGTTATTAAGGTAACTATCACTCGGCATGTCTTCAATAGTAATTCCGGTTGCTAACGAATATGTGGAAGTAGTGCCATGCACTGGGTCGATATAAGTCGCCATAGCTAATCTCAATCGTGCATCTGAAATCTCGGCTCCGTTCGCTCCGACCGCATCCGCATCGTCAACGTAGATATATGAAATATCTCCTACTACCGTAATACTATCATCAGTAGCCCAACGAAATATGTAAGTCTTACCCTCTATGTATAACTGCAATTCCGTAGAATAATTAATAGGATGTACCACAAAGAAATTTAAGTCGGTAGATGTTATTAAGTCGAATGGGTTCTGCGACATATCTACTTGCTCTATCAATACTTCATCTAACTCTATTTGAAACTTCTTACCTATATCACCATCTACTTGCTCTGTAAAAAGTTCATCACAAAACCCACACACTTGCGTTGGTTGCTCCGTTAACCATTGATGTTTCGGTATTCTCATGGTGCTAATTTAATGCATTTTATACTTATGAAATTATGAAAATAAAAAAAACATACATGTTTCACAACAGATATGTCTCGCAATAATCTAAAATATGAAAATAGAAAAAATCTGATACAAATATAATCAATTATTTCAATTATGCAATACTATTGTTTCCCATCAGTACAAAATGAGACAATGCAAAAGGTTTGAATTCTAATTCTTTTATCCAAAATCTTTGTCCTTTCACGGTGATATAGCCTATCTTATTATCTCTTATTATTTGGTAGTCTTGTTGGCAAAGAGGATAATCAAATTCAACTATAAAAGGCTTGGTATCTTGGTCTATTGAAAGCGTTTCACATGTGCCATCTGATGTCATCTCAAATATAATATTATCGGCTTGGAAGTCATAATTACCACCAACAGCCACTATAAATCCTCTATAATCTTTAAAAGCTATACAAGCAGTGACAACTTGCCCTGCCGTTAGTGCTATTTTCCCTGTGGTTAAAGTTATAGATGTTGGTGTTGTCACTGCATTATTTACGTGGACTGTTTTTTCATACACATCTGTATAAGTAGTAAAAGTATTATTTGTGTGAACTACTATTTGAATTTGAACATCTAATTCAGTAGGGGCACCCTGATTAGATATTTGTAGGAAACGGACTAAATCTAATCTAAAACTATATTCACCATCTTGTTGTGTTTCAAAATAAGTTACACCTACACTTACTATTGACGGTAATGGGTTTGTGACATTTGGCGGATAAGTTGCTGTACCGGTAAACACATCTAAAGAAGAAGTATTGTCATAAACTATATTTGAAAATTCAATCCTATCACGTCCCCCATCGTAACCAACACCCCCAGATATAGTTATAGTGTAACCCGTGTAATCAGTTCTAAATCCTGAGTTAGCGTACTTATATAGACTTATACACTCAGCTATATCCTCGTTTAATCTACTCAACACATTCTCATTTCTAAACCTATCATTATACACATACTCACTACCAATTAAAGTTCTTATGGCTTCATCACCCTCATAATTTACCAACACTATACCCTCATCATTATCATTGTCGGATGCTCCGGCATTTAGCAAATCATAAATAACATTACTATCTATAATGAAATCACTTACTAAGTCAAGGATGTTTTCTTTCTTCGCTACACAATTACTGCATTTGTCGTAACTTTCTTCAACGAATGAAGTGTAACGCCTATTCCGGAAATACTCACCATCACCATCCATTATATCTTTGCTCCCTACTATTATAGATACATAACTTCTATCAATATCTACCTCTTGCATGGTATCAAAAGGAATTTCGTCAACATCCAACAATGGTGTTGTATTGCTAAAGAAATAAGACTCTTGTTCTATCCTTAAATAAGGCTCACCGTTTATATCGTTATCAATAGAAGTGTATAGTCTTTCTTTTTTACTCAATTCGCTAAATAACGTTTGAATACTAACTTTAGGGAAAAACTCATCCTGTGTTGATGAGTAATTATGCATATTAAAACCTGTTGTAATAGCGTATTTATTTACTGTTAGAAAATCCGAAACAACAGCTACTTTATTATTGGTCAAATAACTTAATAAGTAATTAAACACATCCAATACATCGAAGCATGTTATATTTACTTTTGTTGTAGTGGCGTTATGTTCTTTTGCAAAGGTGATATTCTTCTGCTCCAATGTTAATGGCTGGCAATCTAAAGTCTTTATATTCGACAAAGAAACATCTACACCCATAACATCACGTACATAGGCACTGAATGAAGTATCTTTTATTTTCGTAGTACCGGTCTTGCTGTGTGGATTTAACACTAATAAACTAATCGGTATTATACCGTAATAACTCAATCCTGTATCGCTGTCTTCAATATGGAAGTCAACATTAGAGCATCTATCCTTCGATAATATATCAACTAAATAACAATAAGTCGCACCACAGAAATTCAACTCCATCTCTGATGTTTCCCTTATTATCTGTTCGGTAGAAGTTATACCATCCTCGCGTAAAATAGAGAAACTTGCCAACTCTGTAATATTGATTATGTCCTCCTCATTCTGCTCTATATTATTCAAGTAAACTTTATACATAAACCTTGCGTGAGTTTAATTTTTGATATATTCCTTTTAGTATCATATTTCCCTCTCTATCCAACCTTGTTGATTGCTTCGCATAAGATGCCATTATCATTAAATTATCTCTTAATGCATTATCAGACTTCTGCATGTTATTATTAGATGCTATAATCGGATTTAACTTCAATGAGTTTACGGAGTCTAAAAAATTAAGTCCATATTTATTGACAGCTTTCCCTTTGACAACATACTCATTACCCTCTAATTCAGCGTTAACCCCGCCTTGCTCATGTGAACGCCCTACAACATACCCACTACCCTTGAACACCTTAGCAACGCTACCACCTTTTCTAAACTTCGGCAATGGTGTTGATGCTATAATAGCAACTTGTGCTGCTGCGAGCGCTCCGGCTATTGCTGCCGCAATTCCTTTAGCAATTATTCCACCCGGAGTACCTATAAATGCCGACAATACAGCCATTGGTATCGCTGCGGTCGCTGTCGCTATCTGAACCGCACGTTCTTTTCGTGCCGCTTCATTCTTCACTTCCGCCACTTTCTTGTTGTACTCTTTTTCAGTTAATAGTCCTTTGTTTTTTTGCTCATCTAATATTGCAATATCTCGCTGTGCCTTAACCGCAATTGCCGACGATGCAACGCCTGTAATGCCATTAGATATGTCGGTCAATCTTGTAACGAAATCTTTCGCTACTTGAATATAATAATCGGATTCTGTTTGGAAATCATCTCTATTTAATCCAAAGAAAGTTTCAAAAAAAGATTTAGGCTTATTTGACTTTGTTAACACACCCTCACCGCCTACCGAAGCCACTCCTGTTGCACGTGGGCGGTCGATATTTGCAAATTCATTAAATTCTTTTTGCTCTTTATCACGTAATTCTTTTAATTTGTCAAGGTCTTTTACAAGTTGCACAATAAAAGGATTATCACTTGGGCTTGTGCCTAATTTCCTTTCTGCTGTGTATAGAGATACTAATAAGTCTTCGGTATCTTTTATTTTAGTATCAATCTCATCAAAGAGTGTTACAACTCTATTCTCAAAGAAGTTTTTTAACGGAAGTTGTGCGTTTAAATCCTCTACATTTTTCTTTACTTCTTTTATAGACTCAGCAACTTTTTGTGTTTTATTTTTCGATGCTTCTTGTGCATCTGATAAAGCAACCACAGAAACCATATAATTCTGTCTCGATAAATCTGTTATCTCTATCTGTTCTTTTAGCTTTTGTTCTGCTGTTTTTACTTTTCCTAATTGAGAAATATATTTATCATTATTATTAAATGTAGTCCCATATTGAGATGTGATTGTAGGCGTTGAAGATGATGAAGTTTCTTTTAATATTTTTCTTTGTTTTTCAAGTTCTAAAGTTAATTGCTTTTGTTTTTCCAATTGCGACGCATGTTCTAATCTTTTACTTTCTTTTACTCTTTCTAAATAAAGCAAACTTTCTTTTTTGGCTTGTTCATCTGTGTATTTACCAATAGCTTTCATAAATGCAATTGACAAATCATTCCTATCTTTTTGAAGTTTCTCTAATTTCTCTTTTTCTTCTAATCTTTTTTTGTATGGCTTTAGGTCTGTGAACCCGAGGAAGTCTTTGCTGCGTATATTTTCAAAAAGCTCTTCATATTGCTTTTCATCGAAAATAATTTCATAATACT
>NZ_CALFIG010000218.1 GCF_937876455.1 uncultured Flavobacterium sp. | reverse complement strand
AACAGTATTTATTTCATTTTGTTGTGCTTTTACTTTGTTTGTAAGTTGAATTTTAGCTAGCGATAATTCGAATTCTTGTGCTTGTATTTTTTGTTTGGCTAGTTTCAGTGCCCCTCTTTCTTTTCTTAAAAAAATAGGAAAATAGGCATTTATACCGATTTTATTATCCTGAAATCTATAATTTGAAAAATAAGCAGGTTCTGAAATATACGAATATCCTACATCTAATTTAGGCAATAGCATGTTTGCTTTTAATTTTTTATCTATACTAAGTAGCTCTATTTTTGTTTCAAGTGCATTAATTTTAGGATGATTATCTAATGAAAAATTTGAAAGCTGCAAATCATTTGTCTTTAGTATACTATTAATTGATTCTTGTAAACTTACATCAGGAACAAGTTGGTCATCTAATTCTAAAGGTAAATTATCTGTTGTCCAAAGGAAATTTGCTAATTCTAATTTTGATTTTAGTAATTTAAATCGAGATTCTTCAAGGTTTAATTCTCTGTTTTTTAAGGTAATTCCTGCCTCTACGCTGTCTATGGCGGGTTTGTCTCCTGCTTCGATTAATTTTTGAACTCCGTTTAAACGTATGCTTGCATTTTTTAGATAGGTTTCATATAATTTTACTTCGTCATAATTTCTTTTCCAATTAAAGTAGGCTAAAGAAGCTTCATATAGCACTTCAATGGCTAGCATTTTTTGTTCGGCTTGACTTAATTTTATTTGAGATTTTGCTTTTCTCAAATCAGCCATTCGTTGGTTAATTACTAAACCTTGTAGTACGGGAATAGTTATTCCTACTGATGTTAAGCCAGAATTTGGCAAGGTTTGTTCGGGATTTAAGTAAAGGCCTTCATTGTTTTCAAATGCCGCTTTTAATTCAATACCATACCAAGTTGGAATTTTAAAAGTACCATTAAAAATAGAATAATAGGAATTTCCTTTGAAATTTTTTGAATTAAAATCAGCCTCAATTTTTGGATCAAAAGCACCTCTAGCTTGAAGCAAATTTGCCTGAGCTTGACTAATTTCTAAATTAGCTATTTTAACTAAAGGGTGAAATTTTTTGACAAATCCTAAATATTCGTTATAGGTAAATACTGTATTTTGTCCAAACGAACAATGGGACATACAAATACTTAGTAAAACAAGTAGAATAGTTATATTATTTTTTGTCTTTAGTTGCATTTTTTTCACTTTTAGATTGATAATAATTAGGAGGAAATCCGTTAAGTGTTCGCCATATTTCATACCAAATAGGCACATTGTTCAACAAAGCTAAAGTTTGTGCTCCCGAACCAATACTTAGTTGTTTAGGCCATTTTTTATCATCGGTATCTGGTGCAATTAGTACTCTATATTTTCCATTTTCGCTAATGTAGCTTTCTATTGCTACAATTTTACCTCCAAATGTACCATAGGACATGCCAGGCCATCCAGAAAAAACAATTGTGGGCCATCCATCAAACCATACGCGTACTTTTTCCCCTTTTTTTATTAATGGGAAATCCATAGGTTCTATATAGGTTTCAACGGCTATGTCATAATGCGTTGGCATAATACTTACAATTGCTGTTCCTTCCTTAATGTTTTCGCCAATTCCAGATTGTAAAGCTCTGTTCACATAACCATCTTGTGGAGCAGTTATATAGTACATGCCATTTCGAATTTTATAATTTGCATACTGATTTTGCAGTTTATTAACTTGCGCCTCTGTATCAAATTGATTACTTAATGCTGTAAATTGATCGCTTTTTACTTTTGCATTCTTTTCTGAATATTCGGCATTAATTCTGTTTAATTCTACTTTTGCATTTATATATTCATTTCTACTGCTTAATAATTTGTTTTGTTGTGTTATAATTTTAGCTTCTATTTCTTGAAGTTTTAATCGCTTTTCTTCAACATCCGTTACCGGTTTTAAACCCTCTTTATTTAATTGTACAGCACGATTATATTGTGTGTTTGCAATTTTTATTTGTGTTTTAGTGGCTTCTAAGTCCATGCTGTCACTCTTAATTTTTAATTGGCCTTGTTGAATTTTATTAAGAGCTTGTTTAAGTTTTAGTTTTCGCTCTGTATCAATGGCGTTAATTTGATTAGACAATGTGGATACTTTTTCGCTGTAGGATGAAACAGAGCGTTTTTTTGCATTCATTTGCGCTTTAGTATTTTCAACTAAATTTGGATCTAAATAGTCTTCTTTTATTTCAGAAATAAACACTATCGTATCACCTTTTTTAACAAAATCTCCTTCTTGTATGTACCATTTTTCAATACGTCCAGAAATTAAAGATTGTATAGTTTGAGGACGTTGATTAGGTTTTAATGTAGTAACAGCACCTTGACCAGAAATATTTTGAGTCCATGGAAGAAATAAAATAAGAATACCAAATACTAAAAAACCAATAAGTATTTTATTTAATATTTTATAATGTGGTCTATTTTTTAAATCCTGAATAGTTTTAAATTGATTCAGTTTTTCTGTTTCAGGTTTATTGTATTGAGATAGATTTAGCATAATTAGTTGTGTTTGAGGTCTTGAATTAATACTCCATTTTTCATGATGAGCTCTCTATCTAATTTAGATTGCCATTGTTTGTTTTTTGATGAAACTATTAAAGTCCAATTCTTTTTAGAATTTGTCAGATAATCAATAATTTGAGTAGCTGTTGCTTCATCCATTTTGTCTGTCGGATTTTCTAAAAATAATATTTTAGGATTGCTCAAAATGCACCGTGCTAATAATATTTTTTGTGCATTTGAAGAGGATAGCTTTTTCCCATCAGGTGTTATGGTTGTTTCTAATCCATCGGGTAAGGTTTTTATAAATGAAATTAATTGTAAATTTTGTAAAACCTCTTTTAGTTCATTTTGATTTATTTCTTTACCAAATGTTATGTTATCTAATAATGTGCCTTCGAAAAGAGTTTCGCTTTGCGTCATGTTTGCTATATACATGCGATATTCATTCAGGTTTATTTTGTTAAATGTATCATCATTAATATATAAATTTCCCATTGTAGGAGTTATGTGTCCTGCTAGTAATCTCATTAGTGTAGTTTTACCAGAACCATTGTCTCCAGAAATTAATATTTTCTCTCCCTGATTAATTAGTAAATCGATATTGTCTAAAACACGATCCGTTGTTTCTGGATAGCTGAAAGACACGCCATCTGCATGTATAGTAATCGCATTATAGTTTTCTGTAGTTGTCTTTTTATCATTTTCTCGCTCAATGGGGAGGTCTGTTACATGTCCAATTTTTTCAATAGAAGTTAAGACATCATAAAAAGTTTCTAACCCTAAAATGATTTTTTCTACTGAATTAATAACTAAAAGGATAATAATTTCTGCAGCCACAAATTGACCAATATTCATTTGTTGATTAAGAACTAAAAATCCGCCAATTAATAACAGACAGGCTGTGATGAGTGTTTTAAAAATAATTAATTGAGAAAATTGTCTTTTTAAAATTGAAAAATGACTTTCTCTATATTTTAAATATTCTTGAACTAAAGCGTCATTTTTTTGTAACCCAAAAGTAAATTGATTATCTTTTTTAAATGTGGCGCTATTTTTTGCTAATTCTTGTAACCATGTTGCTACTTTATACTTGTATTTTGATTCATTTAAACTTGTGTTTAAACCTTTTTGATAAGAAAACTTAAAAATTATATATAAAAGAAAAATTAGTAAAATGCCAAATAAAATGAAGAATGAATGATATAAGGAAAGCAATAATAATCCAAATATAATTTGTAAAAGTGCGGCAGAAAAATCAATTAATAATTTTGAAATACCTTTTTGCAACGTTAATGTATCAAAAAATCTATTAGCAAGTTCGGGTGGATATTGATTGTAAAAAGCTTCAAATTTAATTTTAGGAATTCTAAAAGCAAACTCAAATGAAGATCGAATAAATATTTTTTGTTGTAAATTTTCCGTAATACGCAATTGCATTAATGACAATAGCCCTACAAAAACTACACCAATAACAACTAAAATTACCAATAATATCCAAGATATACTTACTCTTCCTGCTTGTAGAAAATTAATAATAGCTTGAATTCCTAAGGGTAATGATAAACTAACTAGTCCAGAAAATATTGCATAAAAAAATAGTTGAATAATATCTTTTCTGTCTAATTTCAAAATATTGTAAAGTCGTTCAAGTGGTTTCATATAGTTATTGTTTTAGACTATTCAGTATTAAATCTGTATAAAATAATGTTGGGCTTATTTGTTCATTGCAGTTTGTAATAGATTTTAGGTGTTCTTTTAAGAAATGTTGATGAAGAGCACCTTCTATAACCGTTGAAATTAAGCTTTTGGTATAAGGATAATTCGGATTTATATCTTCAGCCATTTTACAAATCCTAGTAATAATTCTTTTATATATTAAAAAATACCCTTCTTTGTTTTCTTTATCAATAGCTTTTGTATGTAATGTTTTTGTAAACTCTTCAATGATTATTTTATTTAGTAATGCTTCATTAATGTGTTCCGTATTAGTGTCGTCTTCAATTTTTTCTGTAACAATCTCTATCGCTTTTTTAAGTTTTTCTATTTTATTTTCCATGTTTTGGGTTGAAAAAACAAGACGGTATTCTATCCAACTCCAATACCAAGACGATAGGTAAACTAATAATTTATGTTTGTTTTCAAAGTATCTGTAAATTGAACTTTCATTTGAACCAATTCGTTCGCCCAGTTTTTTAAATGTATATTCTTCAAACCCAATTTCATTAATCAAGATAATGCTTTCCTGAATAATTTTTTTTCCAAGAGATGAAGACTCCGGGTCTTTTACAAAGGTTTTCTCATTTACTTTTATATGTATCGAATTTAATAGACTGTCCATTTTTTA
>NZ_CALFIG010000217.1 GCF_937876455.1 uncultured Flavobacterium sp. | reverse complement strand
TTAAATATTTATTATAAGGGGTTTACAGCTAATTTGGAAGATAGATTTAGCAGTCATTTATTAGGAAAAAGCACCTATTCTTCTAGAGCTACAGATTGGGTAATTGTTTACACAATGGCTTTTAACACCAAACAAGAAGCGTTAAAAGAAGAAAAAAGAATAAAGAAGCTAAACAGAATTTCTATTATTAAATTGATTGATTCATTAAAATAGTAATAGGCTCGGTTTAGTAGTCTCGTCTTTTAGGACGAGATGAAAAGCTCTCCAGACTTGGTAGGGCTTTTTTGATTTTTATCTCTTTTTATGTCATTTTAACACAGTAAAAGGTGTATTTCATAGTTTTTTTTTCATTTAATCTTGTTTTTTAAAAAAGATGTTTTTTTTATAGATAATTTGCTTATATTTAGCCACTTAATATTTCAATTAGAAAATTAAATTCCCTAAAATGAAGAAAAAAATACTTTTATTATTAGTGCTTTTAAATGTGGTTATCACTTCTTTATATGCACAATGCACAACCCCTAGCAATGTTTTTGTTTCGGCAATAACAAATAATTCTGCAACAATTTCATGGGTGCAAAACACTACATCTGCTGATTATAACATTCAATTATTTATGAATGGTGTAACAGCTGGTACTTTTGCAACTCAAACAAGTCCTTATGTTTTAACTGGACTTCCATGTGGAGTTACTTGCTCTATTCAAATTGTAGCCGTTTGTGCGCCTAACGTAATAAGCAATCCAAGTACTTCAGTTACTTTTACAACTTTGCCTTGCCCGCCACAATTTGGTCAGCCTCAAAACATGACAAATTGTGTGGTGAATGGTTTTGGTTGTTTTGATTTAGCTACTAATACGCCTGTAATTTTAGCAAATCAGCCATCAAATCAATACACAGTAACTTATCATTCTTCACAAGCCGATGCAGTTTCAGGTTTTAATCCACTGGTGAGTCCACATTGTGTTAATCAAGGCACATATATTGTTTTCTCTAGAGTAACAGAAATTTCAACTGGTAATATGATGCAAGTTGCAGCATTTACAATTTCTGCGGTAGATTATCAATCAATGCCGGCGCTAACACCTATGGTAAATTGTGATGACAACAATGATCAACAAGTTTCATTTGATTTAACAACTACTCAAGCACTTATAAATACAACGAATACCTTAGTGTATTATCCGTCTTTGATAAATGCACAAATGCAAACAAGCCCAATTGTAAATCCAACAAATTTTATTATTCCTGTATCGGCTTCTAGTAGTACTTTTTTTGTTAGAGAATTGATAGATGGAGCATGTGATAAAATATATCAACGAACAGCTTTTGCACAAGCAAACTGTAATTTAGCATCTTCATGTGCAAATGCTAATTTATTATGTAATTCATTAGGGATTCCTTTTTCTAATACGATAAGTGCAGCAAGTACTGGTTCTGCAGGATGTTTAGGTTCAACACCGAATCCAACATGGTTTTATTTGCCAATCAGTACTTCTGGAAATATTAATTTGGTCATAACACAAGGAAATAACGCACCAAGTTATAATAATTTGGACGTTGATTATGTGGTATATGGTCCATTTACAAGTGGCACTTCAAGCTGTAATTTAGTAAGTACAGCTAACATTGTTAGTTGTAGTTTTTCAGCTTCTCCTACAGAATATCCATATATTCAAAATGCACAAGCGGGACAATATTATTTAATGATGGTAACTAATTTTTCTAACCAAAATGGTTTTATCACTATTAATAATTTGTCTACTTCAACAGGCGTTATTAACTGTACTGGTTTTTCATTTAATGCCTTCTTAGATGCAAATAATAATGGAACTAAAGATTCTGGCGAGATTAATTTCCCATTAGGTAAATTCACTTATGAAAAGAATGATAATGGAGTAGTTCATAATGTAATTGCGCCAACAGGAATGTTTAGCATTTACGATAATGTACCAACTAATTCATATGATGTGTCTTATGTAGTAAACCCTTCCTATGCAGCGATGTATAACGTAAATCCTTCACAATTTTTAAATCTAACACCAACAGGAGCTGGAATGACAACTTATTATTTTCCGGTTACTTCGATTCAAAATTATAATGATATAGGTGTTGCTGTTGTGCCATTTAATGCACCAAGACCCGGATTTAATTACATCAATAGAATAGTATATACAAATCTAGGAAATCAAACAATTGCCTCTGGAACAGTTACATTTACAAAACCAGCAGCAGTATCTATTGTTTCTACAAATCCTGCAACAACTAGTACACCTACAGGATTCACGTATAACTTCACAAATTTATTACCTTTTGAAGTCCGAATAATTGATGTAATAATGGCTGTACCAACAATTCCAACAGTTAATGCTGGAGATTATTTAGTGAGTCAAGCTTCAATTGTTCCTACAACTGGTGATGTAGTGCTTGAAAATAATAGTAATACTTTAACGCAATTAGTAGTGAATGCTTACGATCCAAATGATAAAATGGAATCTAGAGGGCCACAAATTTTGTATTCAAGTTTTACATCAAATGATTATTTGTATTATACAATTCGTTTTGAGAATACAGGTAACGCAAGTGCAATTAATATTCGTGTAAACGACATGTTAAATAGTAAATTAGATGAAACTACCTTAACAATGATAAATTCTAGCCACGCTTACGAATTGGATAGAGTGGGTAGAGAATTGAATTGGAAATTTAATAATATTCAATTGCCAGTTTCAGTAGCTAATACTACTATTGGAAAAGGATATATAACATTCAAAATTAAACCTAAACCAGGATATGCAGTAGGGGATATTATTCCAAACGCAGCTTCAATATACTTTGATTACAATCCTGCAATCATAACTAATACATTCACAACGGAGTTTGTAGCTGCTTTATCGGCTGCATCATTTGAGAATGAAGAGTTTGCTATTTATCCAAATCCAACAAATGGTATTTTTACTATTCAATCACAATCAAATGATTCAATTTCTGAAGTAAAATTATATGATTTGTTAGGCAATCAAATATTAGTTAAAAAGCCAACACTTTCTTCTGTAGAATTAGATTTAACATCTTATGCTGATGGCGTTTATATTGTTGAAGTCACATCTTCACAGGCTATAAAAACTATTAAGAAAGTTATTAAAAATTAATTTAAGCCCCGAAAGGGGCTTTTTTATTTTAATAAAT
>NZ_CALFIG010000216.1 GCF_937876455.1 uncultured Flavobacterium sp. | reverse complement strand
TATAATTTACATATTTAGGATTAGCTAAGAAAGTTAAAGAACCTTCCGTTCCCTCTTCTATTTTGGCTAGTTTATATACTTCGGCATTAGGATTTCCAATTATTTCTCCTTCTAAAATACCTGCTATTTGTTGCGCTGTAAATTTCATTGGTGCAAAAATAATAAAATAAAATGAATACCTACATTTAATCGATGAGTTTTGGGTAACAAATAAAATATTTTGTAACGGGTTTTGACAAGGCTTTCAAATGCATTTGATCAGACGCTTCAACGATATCCTCAACACTACCGTCTTTTTTCAAGATACTAATAGGTTCGCTCGATTTACTATAAGCTTCATTTTTCAACTTCCCTTTGAAAACAAAATAAGCAACTTCTTTTTCGGTAATCCCAAATTGTTTGCTGTATTTATTTTTTAAATCTAAATACTTGTCTTTGTTAATTTTATCATCATTTAACTCAATTTTTAATAGATGTCTATTGATAATCATTTTACATAAATTTGACAACACAAAATCATCATGAAACTGCCATTGTTTTATAGCACCCATAACATCATAATCATCTAAATTTGAAAATTTATCTAACACATCTTTATCAATTTCAGAAGTGCTTAATTGATTTTCCATAAAATACAACAAGAAAGGACTACCAAAAAGTGTACTCTCTTTTTGTATAAGTTCTTTTGCTCTTTTTAAAATTTTGGTCAAAATTAATTCTGCTACTACACTTGTTTTATGTAAATAAGCCTGCCAATACATTAATCTTCGCGCCATAAGAAATTTTTCAATAGAATAAATTCCTTTTTCCTCCATAACCAATACGTCGTCTTTCACATTTAGCATTTGAATAAGACGCTCGCTATTGATATTTCCTTCATTCACACCTGAATAGAAACTATCTCTTTTAAGATAATCCATTCTGTCCATATCTAATTGACTAGAAATGAGTTGAAGCATAAATTTTCTAGGATATTCTCCTTTAAAAATTTGAATCGCTAAAGATAATTGCCCGTTAAATTCTTTGTTCAATTGCTCCATAAAAAGCAACGATAAGGTTTCATGATGCACTTCAACCACACTATGTTCTAAGGCATGACTAAAGGGGCCGTGGCCTATATCATGTAATAAAATAGTTATGTATAATGCATTTTCTTCTTCCTCAGAAATCAAAACTCCTTTAAAACGTAAAGTTTGGACCGCTTTTTGCATGATATGCATACAACCTAAGGCATGATGAAAACGGGTGTGATGTGCGCCAGGATAAACCAAATAAGACAATCCCATTTGCGCTATTCTTCGTAATCGTTGAAAGTAAGGATGCTGAATTAGGTCGTAAAGTAACGTATTTGGTATGGTAATAAATCCGTAAATAGGATCATTTAGTATTTTTAATTTATTGATTTGGCTCACAAGTATTCATTTTGAAAAACAAATATAAAGAAAAAGACCTTTAAAATAAAGTAAAGTGAGCTGTAAAAATGAAATATAAAACATTTAAACAATTTTTAAGAAAAATAACGTTTTCTATAAGTAACTTGCAACTA
>NZ_CALFIG010000215.1 GCF_937876455.1 uncultured Flavobacterium sp. | reverse complement strand
TCACTTACATTTTCTCGCTCCTTCTATAACACCAAGAAATAATTTTCAGTAAGTTGCATTGACTTTTTAATAAAGTGGAAAAAATTGATTGGAGGTTGCATAGTTGTCGAAATAGTGAATAAATTATTCAAAAATGAATGTGGTTCAATCATTAAAGAAGTAGAACGTACTGTTTATGAAGCATCAAAACAAATGTTGCAATCAAGTACAATAATGTATAAGTCAGGGCACAAAAGAAGAAGAGCAAAAAACTTGTAACAAAAGTAAAAAGAAAATCGTAACTACATTATCAAGACTAAAAAAAAACCACACTAACATGAAAATAACCATTAAAGGAATGGTCGCTAATAAAGGCTCACCTTGTTAACCACCCACTTATTTTAATAGGTCAAAATATTCAAAACATTAACCCGAAGAAAAAATGTATCCAACAGGCTTCACTTAACTTAGTAAATTAATTCTTAATATTTAATATACACCGAGAAAGTTTGCAAATAAATGGCACGCACCTAAAAAAAAGGATTTCCTTACTGCAGAAGGTGATACCTATCAGGACTTCGACTATCCACGATATAATGTCGGCAATGTCCAACTACCGCTCGCAGCCTCGTGCAAACTTTAGAAAAACCCTGCCCAAAAATAGTGGCGGGGTTTTCTATTTCTATTTATATTTGCTGTAACAAATTAACCCTTTAATTCGTAACTTAGAAAATGGTAAACTTATTTAGCCCCCCTTCATACATTCAATTATATGCAGAGTGCATAGATGACTCGCTCCCTAAATTCAAACCTGATAATTGGATAGTTAAAGATAGGTGGTATAAAATCAAACATTTTGCAGAATCATTAAATACCGATGGCTTAGCGGTTACTATAACAAACAAACAAGGTGAAGTTATTGAGCCTTCATCAACTATGTCTTCATTCAAAGAAACACGTTTTAAAATTCACTCTATATGTCTAAACTAATTGTATCAAATGAGAATGTAATGGTTCTCCATTCAGAGGACGAAAAGTACGCTTATTATCAAGTAAAACAACCTGATATGAAGATTATTTTAGTTCATGACGTTGGCATGGAGGACGTAAAAGCGTTAGCACAATCCCTTCATGCAAAACAAGAGAGGGTATCTCCCTTTCTAATTGTTTTTGATAAAGAAAAGAAAACACAGTTTGACGATTTAGATTCTATTGTCAAATTTGCTGAAAGAGTTTCTACAAATACATCCCCAAATATTGAGGTAAATATGGAAAAACTCGCTCTAAAATTGATTAGAGAAAATCCTATCCCAATTCGTTCTATCAATGAATATGACGGTTTGGTTATTCGTGATGTTGATTATCGACCAAAAAATCCACACCGAAATAATAAAAGTAGAAACTGCAAACTAAGGCGAAGATAAAACGCCATAACATTTAAAGACCCTCAGATTAATTTCTGAGGGTTTTTTTATTTTCAGCACTTTACTGGTTACGCCGGGTTACGACTGGGTGGTTTTTAAATTGATTAGGATATACAACAAAGTTCAATGAACTTGGAAAATTCTTTTTTCCAAATAAAATGAACTTTTATGTATACCATTTAGTTTTAGTTAAACCAATATAAATAAAATATATTTGTAACAAATCATTAAACCAATTCGTAACTTTTATATAAACAGAAATAAAATGAGCAAACAAGTTATTGTTGCGGGTCAATCTTATGACAGTCGCACCGTTGTTACAAAAGTTGAGAAACTTAAACTTCCGAATCACCCAAAAGTAAACGCATTGGCTGTTCCTATTAAAGAAGGTGAAAATTTGTCAGGTAAAATGACTTTGGTTGTAAAAGTACCATTTGGTCGTTTGGATGCAAATGTAAAAGAACTTCGTATTACATTGCCTTCTCCACGCAGAATTGACGCAATCAACCGAGTTGTAGAAGAAGTAAAAAAATTGGTAATGTATCGCAGAGAACAACCAAAACAAAGAGCATGGTAAATTAAAGAAGCGGAATCTGTAACAAGTTTCCGCTTTATTCATGAGTATGGTACATATCAAGTCGTAGACGACAAGTATGACGAAAGTGGTCGATTATGTATCCTCTGTGAAAGAATTGATAAGCAAACTCACAAAGAATTAATGTAACAAATTTTTCTTTTTGTTCGTAACTGAATCATAAAAATAAAATTATGACAAAGAAAAGAACAACAAAAAAGGAACGTCTAATCGAACGTATCCGTTCAATCATTGAACAAGATGGAATTTTTACAACTGCTGATGTAATGGCTTCATCTTCTCCTGTTGTAAAGACAATGGGAAAAAACAGTTATATGTTGGCTGAAAAATTTGGCAAGAATGGTGCTGACTGCAATATTTACGTGCATGACATTGAAACTGAATCCGACACTCTTGAATATGAAAAAATGACTATTGATGTGTTGGAAGGAATTTTGTTATTGGCAGAAAAATGGAGTACTATCAATGAAACGAGCATCTGATTAACAGTAAAAAAAATTATAACATTTAAAGACCCTCAACTAAAAAGTTGGGGGTTTTTTGTTTTTCAGCCAATTCGTAACTGAGCCGGTTCCGGACGTAACTCGATTGGTTTTTTACTTCGAATAAGATATACAATAAAGTTCAATATACTTGGAAAATAAAATTATCCAAATTGAGTGAACTTATTTGTATATCATAATATTCAAAAAATCGAACTGGTTACGCCTGGAGGTCCGCTGGTAGGTCCGGTGTTGTAACAAATTAGTATTTTGTTTCGTAACTGTATTATGGAAGTAGAAAAAGAACAACCGCTCAAAAAGCCTCTGACAAAAACAGAACAATCTATTATAGATGAGCTTGAAATAAAAAATTATCCTGAGATTGTTTCAAATCCATTTTCAGGTGAACGGGTTATGTTACAACCAAAAGCAGTCGCATTATATGACTTCATTCGTGGATATGAAGCACTAATTGCGAAGGGACAAACCAAAAATATCCGTTTGTTTGATACTGCACGCTACTTGTTTTTGAAACTGTGGCCAAATTCTTACATGGCACTTTTAGATTAATGTTTGTAACAAATTGTTATATTATTTCGTAACTAAATCATGGCAATTAAAAAAGCACATTGTGCATATCAGGTTATTGTAAAACTCAATAATCAATTTGTTGAGAAATCTATTGGGGACAAATACCTAAAAGAAGAAACCTTACTTTATCTTAGTGAAGGTCATGTATATAATGACAAAAATGGTGAGTATGTAATGGTGAAAGGGGTTTCGGGTATAAATTCGGGATATGCTTATCTCAATGAATTAGACTTAGCTTTCGTTGTTAACTCTGACTTGATGAAAATTAACGCCATTGTGGTGATGAACAATATCGGCTTTAACAAAATTCTTTTAATCGAAAATTTCAGCGATGATAATATCAAATCAACATTGAGTAAACAATATCATGTTGATATTGAGCAATTGGAATGTTTATCAACGATTGGTGAGAGAATGATTTATGGTGTAAAAGAACAGTATCCAAATTTAAAAGATATTATTGGTGGTGTTCAACCTTGGTATTCAGAACATCCTAAAAAACATTTTCATTATTTTCATGTTGTAACTGCTTGTATGTAACAAATTAGTATTTAGTTTCGTAACTAAACTATAAGAAAACAAAACATGGCAAAGGAACAAGTAAAAGCATATATCTTTCGTGGTACTGATAGTGAAAAAGAATTAACTGATCGAATTGAAGAGTTGGATACATTATTTGGTAGTCGGCTCGTGCTTGCAAAGCGAGGTTTCTATCAAGCAGAGCA